>CAIRWP010000151.1 GCA_903882335.1 uncultured Opitutia bacterium
ACCCCGGGCGGCACCATCCTGCACTTCGCCCACCGCCAGATCGAGTCCCTGACCATGGACCGCGAGGTCATGCACCTGCGCGACTCGCTCGTCCCGCGCTACGCCACGCTCGTCTACAACGGCTTCTGGTACGCCCCGGAGCGCCTCGCCCTCCAGGCCCTTATCACCGAGTCGCAGCGCAACGTCACCGGCACCGTCCGCGTCAAGCTCTACAAGGGCAGCACGTACGTTGCCGGCCGCAAGAGCCCGCGTTCGCTGTACAACCCGCACATCGCCACGATGGAGGCGGACCCGACCAAGGCCTACAACCAGGACGACGCCACCGGCTTCATCCGCCTCAACGGCCTGCGTCTGCGCGTGAACTCGAAGGTCAACGGCGTCGCCAACCTCAGCAAGACCGTCCGCTAAGCACGGCCCGGTCGGCCAAGAAGAAGGGCGTCCCCGGTCTCGGGGACGCCCTTCCTGTTTAAACTGGAGGCGCGGGTCGGAATTGAACCGACGCATGGGGCTTTTGCAGAGCCCGGCCTTACCACTTGGCTACCGCGCCTGAAGACTGACTGGCTCCCAAAATGCCCGCGGCCGAATGCCTTTCAAGGGTTTTATGCGCGGGCTTCCCTTTCGCCTGGAATCCCCTAGAACAGGCGCATGTCCGCCACGCCGCCTTTCCGCATCGGTCTCGGTTACGACATCCACCCCCTGGTGGCGGGGCGCCCTTGCATCCTCGGGGGCGTGCATATCCCCTCGGAGGTCGGCCCCGACGGGCATTCCGATGCGGACGTCCTGCTGCATGCCGCCGCCGACGCGGTCCTCGGCGCCGCCGGCCTGCGGGATATCGGCCACTACTTCCCTAACACGGATCCCTCGCTCAAAGGCATGGATTCGGCCGTGATCCTCGCCCGGGCGGTCCAGGAAGCGGGTCGGGCCGGCTGGAAAATCGGCAACCTTGACCTGGTCCTGATCGGGGAGCGGCCGAAGGTCATGGCCCATGTCGAGGCCATGAAGGCTTCCGTGGCCAAAATCGCCGGAATCCAGCCGAACCAGGTGGGGATCAAGGCGACGACCAACGAGGGGATGGACTCGATCGGGCAGGGCAAGGCCTTGGCGGTCCAGGCCGTTTGCCTCGTTTTTGCCCTATAATTACCCTAAAATCGGGTTTCGGGAGGGTTTCGGGCTTGTCAAAGGTGCGTAAAAGGCCAAGAGTTGCCGACCGCCTTCTCTCCCGAAGGTTCCTTATGGAAAAGACTCTCATCATCCTGAAGCCCGATTGCATGGAGCGCCGTCTCTGTGGCGCCGTCCTCGCCCGTTTCGAGGCCGCCGGCTTCGAGATCCAGGCCAGCAAGATGACCCGTCTGACCGCCGCCCAGCTGCGTGAGCATTACGCCCACGTGGCCGACAAGCCTTTCTACCCCGAGATCGAGGCCTTCATGGCCTCCCGCCCCGTGATCGTGGCGGTCCTCACCGGCGAGAACGTGATCGCCAAGGTGCGCGAGCTCCTCGGGCCGACGAATTCCAAAGTGGCTCCGAAGGGCACCATCCGTGGCGATTACGGCACCGAGATGATGCGCAACGTCTGCCACGCCTCGGACAGCCCCGCCGCCGCGGACGCCGAGGTGCGCCGTTTCTTCCGTCCGGACGAGGTCTTCACCCCCGAGGTGAACCGAGTCTAAGGCGAGAAGCATAGCACCAAAGCAAGTCCCGCTGTTCGCGCAGCGGGGCTTGTCCTGGCCCTGCCCGTCCGCGGCCGCCGCGGCCGATAATTCCCCGTTGCCCTCCGGCAGGGGAATTGGGCAATGTCGCCCCATGCTGGACCCCAAGTTCCTCCGCGAAAACATCGAGCTCGTCCGCCAGGGCGTCGCCCGGAAGAAATTCCAGGTCGACCTCGACGCCGTGCTCGCCGCCGACGAGGCCCGCCGCCATGCGGTGGCCGAGTTCGAGGTCGCCCGGTCCGCCCAGAACGCCGCCAACAAGGAGATGGCCGCGTTGCCGAAGGGCTCGCCGGAGTTCCAGGCCAAGGTCGTCGAGATGAAGGTCGCCTCCGCGCAGGTCAAGGAGCTGGAGAAGAAGGTCGCCGAGGCCGAGGAACGCATGAAGGCCGTCGCGCTCTCCGTCCCGAACCTCCCGCACGATTCCGTGCCCGCGGGCCGCACCGAGGCCGACAACCAGGTCGTCCTCGAGTGGGGC
Source organism: uncultured Opitutia bacterium (assembly GCA_903882335.1). GTDB lineage: Bacteria > Verrucomicrobiota > Verrucomicrobiia > Opitutales > UBA953 > UBA953. The sequence goes on from CAIRWP010000151.1 coordinate 2,182, forward strand.
GACCACGCGAAGCTGATCTCCCCGGCGGCCAAGCCGCACTGGGACATCGCCTGGTTCAGCAAGGCGATCGACTTCGAGCGCGGCGTGAAGGTCACCGGCGCCGGCTTCCCGTTCTACGTGGGCGACATGGCCCGCCTGGTCCGCGCGCTCATCCAGTACTTCCTCGAGGAAGCCGGCGCGAGCGGCTACACCGAGGTCCACGCGCCGTTGCTCGTCAACGCCGCCAGCGCCACGGCCACCGGCCAGCTGCCCGACAAGGAAGGGCAGATGTACCACGCGCAGACCGACGACTTCTACCTGATCCCGACGGCCGAGGTGCCGGTCACGAACTTCTTCCGCGACGAGATCCTCGACGAGGCCGCGCTGCCGGTGAAGCGCGCCGGCTACACGCCGTGCTTCCGTCGCGAGGCCGGCAGCTGGGGCGCGCATGTCCGCGGCCTCAACCGCCTCCACCAGTTCGACAAGGTCGAGCTCGTGAAGTGGGTCCATCCGGACAAGTCCTTCGACGAACTCGAGTCGCTGCGCGGCGACGCCGAGCGCCTGCTCCAGAAGCTCGAGCTTCCGTACCGCGTGCTCCTGATCTGCGCGGGCGACATCGGTTTCTCGCACAGCAAGCAGTACGACCTCGAGGTCTGGGCCGGCGGCCAGAAGCGCTGGCTCGAGGTGTCGAGCTGCTCCAATTTCACCGACTTCCAGGCCCGCCGCGCGGGCATCCGTTTCCGCCCGAAGGACGGCAAGCCGGAGTTCGTCCATACGCTTAACGGCTCCGGGCTCGGCCTGCCGCGCGTGCTCGCCGCGATCCTCGAGAACAACCTGCAGCCCGACGGCACGGTCCGCGTGCCCGTCGCCCTGCGCCGCTGGTACGGCAAGGACACGTTGTCGTTCTGAGCACGGCTTTGGATTGGCAGCGTCGGTCCGCGGCCTAGGCTGGCCGCGTGCCCGACCGCCTGCCCAGTCCCGCCGCCCTGCGCGCGGCCGCCTCGCGGTTGCCGCGGTTGCCCGCGCCGCCGACGGAGCCGACCGGACCGATCGCGGTCGGCCTCTCCGGCGGGGCCGATTCGGTCTTCGCCCTCGCCGCGCTCTGGGCTGATGAGGCGGTGCGCCCGCGGCTACGGGCCTGGCACTTCGACCATCGGGTACGCGGCGAAGCCTCGGCCGGCGACGCCACGTTTTGCGCCGCGCTGTGCGCCGGGCTCGGCATCCCCTTCACCGGTGGGGCGCGCGCCGCGACCGGCCTGGTCGCCGAGGCGGAGCTCCGCGCGGAACGCGACGACTTTTTCCGAGCCCAGCGCGCCGCCCAGTCCGTCCGCCTGCTGGTGACCGCCCATCACGTCGACGACCAGGTCGAGACGATGCTGATGCGGCTCGCGCACGGCGCCGGCCCCGTCGGCCTCGCCGCGCCCCGCGTCCACCAGACCTTCCGCGACGGCCACGTGCGCTGGCGGCCCTTGCTGGCGGCCGGGCTGCGCAAGGCCGACCTGGTCGCGGCGCTCCGCGCGGTGGGCCTGCCTTGGCGTGAGGACGCGACCAACGCCACGGACGTCGCACGTCGCAACCGCGTCCGAGCCTGGCTCGCCGCCGGTGCCGACGCGGCTTTGGGCGAAGGGTACGCCCGGGGTTTCGCGCGTGCCGCGCGGATTCAGGATGAGTTGGCCGAGGCGTTGTTGGCGTGGGGCGCGCAGCTCGGGGCGCAGGTCGACGCCGAGGGTCGCCTGCCGGTCGCCGGTTTGCGCGGCGCGCCCGCGGCGCTGCGGCGCCTCCTGCTGGACGACTACCTGCGCGGTCAGGGAATCCGCGAGGCCTCCTCCGAATCGCTCGCGCCTTTGCTGGAGGCGATCGCCGCCGGCACCCCGGCCCGGGCCAGCGTCGCCGGCGAAGTGGTGCAGGTCCGCGATGGCCGCCTGTCGGTCGAGCGCCCCGAGCCGTCGTTGGGCCCGGAACTCCGACCACTGCGGCCGGGCGCCGTCGCTGCCGGCTTGACCGTCGAACGCGTCGACGTCGATGGAGCCCTCTGGACGAGGCTGGCCCGCGGCGAAGTCGCGCCGGAGCGGGAGGCGTACCTCCGTGCGCCCACCGGCGACCTGCATTGGCGCGGGCGGGTCGCCGGCGATCGCTACCAGCCGCTGGGTGCGCCCGGCTCGGCCAAGGTCTCGGACCTGCTCATCAACCGCAAAATCCCCGCGGGGGTGAGGGAGGCGCTGCCGGTCGTGCTGGCCGGCGAGGCGATCCTCTGGGTGCCGGGCCTCCCGCCCGCCGACTCCCACCGCCTGACGGGCCCGGCGAAGGGGGCTGTCCGGTTGACATGGGACGCCTCGCGGGTAGGTTCAAGCCTCCCTTCATGAGTCAAAACGACAACGATGATGACCGCGGCGGAAAGCGCGTGAACACCAAGCCCGTGATCGTCTGGCTGCTCCTGATGCTGGCCATCTTCCTGCTCGTCAACTACTCGGCCGGCCCGG
>CAIRWP010000152.1 GCA_903882335.1 uncultured Opitutia bacterium
GGCGCCCTCGAGGTTGCGGACGTTGCGGGCGATGCGCGAGGCGATGAACTCAGCGATCTCCGGCGAGAGGTCGAGACCGCGGGCCGCGGCCTTCTTGCGCAGGATGGCGATGCGGGTCTCGAGGCCCGGGGCCTGGATGGAAGCCACCATGCCCCACTGGAAACGCGAGACGAGGCGCTCCTGCAGCTTGGCGATCTCGGAAGCCGGCCGGTCGCTGGTCAGCACCACCTGCTTGTGGTTGTTGTGCAGCTCGTTGAAGGTATGGAAGAACTCGTCCTGCGTGGACTCCTTGCCCGCGAGGAAGTGGATGTCGTCGATCAGCAGGAGGTCGAGCTCGCGGTAGCGGCGACGGAACGGCGCGACGCTGCCGGACTGCAGGGCGGAGATGAAATCGTTGGTGAACGTCTCGGAGGAGATGTAGGCGATGCGGGCCGCCGGGTTGGCCGCGTAGACCGAATGCGCGATGGCGTGCATCAGGTGCGTCTTGCCCAGGCCGGTCGGGCCATGGATGAAGAGCGGGTTGTAGAAGTGGCCCGGCTCCTTCGCGACGGCGAGGGCGGCGCCGTGCGCCATCTCGTTCTCGGGACCGACGATGAAGTTCTCGAAGGTGTTCGTCGCCTTGATCGCTGGCGCGGGCGAGGCGGACGGGGTGCGCACCGCGGAACGCGGGGCGGGGGCCGCCGGCTGGGCGTCACGCGGCGCAGTGGGGGTCGCGCTGAGGCGGTAGTCCATGTTGCTCCCGGCGACCAGGGTCAGCTGGCGGCGCAGGACTTCGCCGTAGTTGCTGTTGACCCAGGCTTCGGTGAGGACGGTCGGGGCTTCGAGCACGAGGATGTTACCGTCGACGATCCCGACGGCTTGGAGCGTGGAGATCCAGGTTTCGAAGTCGGAACGGGAAAAAGTGTTACGAAGTTCGCTTTTGGCGGTCTCCCACAAGGAAAGGTGACGGTCAGGGCTGGCCATGGAAAGGGGTGGAGGGTTGAGAAAGGTTGTTCACAGGCTCTTTGGAAGCCCGAAAGTTGGAAATATTTTGTAAAAGGGAGGGAATGGCGGAGGGCGGAAGGCGGAGAGGGCCGGAAAGGCGGGAGAATGGGGGGTGCGAGGGTGGTCGCAAGTCGTTGACGGGATGAAGTTTGGAGGAGAGGAAAAAAGGAAAGGAGTGGCGACCGCCCGCGGGGGCGACACCGGTGGATCCGTGGGGTGCGGAACAGGCCCTTTGATGCGACCCCGGGCGGGAGGCACAAGCGGAAGCCCTGCACAGGATATTCACATCCGAGGGTTGATAAGAATCTGAAGTAAACGGTTGCACTTCCGTCACACGCGACGGAACCCCAATGAACAAAGGCCTCAGGGGTCGCGCGCGAGCTCTGTCAAGTGTTCGTCACCGAGCCGACGCAGGTCCGCCAAAGTCAGGCAGTAGCGCAAACGATCGCGGATCCGCCGCGAACCGGGCAACCCTTGGGTCAGTGGCAACAGCCGATCCAACATCCAACGAACATCGCGCGAGCCTAAGCGGCTGGCGTGGACCTCCAGGGTCAGTTCCGCCAGCCGCAGCATCGCCTCCCAGCGTTGCCGCGGGCCAATCGCGCCGACCGCGGACGGCCGCCCCTCCAAGGCCGCCTTGACGTCGGCGAAGATCCACGGGTTCCCCAGCGCCGCCCGGCCGATCATCACGCCCGAGACGCCGGACTCGTCGCGGCGACGGAGCGCGCCGGCACCATCCTGCAAGTCGCCGTTGCCGATCACCGGGATGTTCACCGCGGCGGCCACGCGCGCGATCCACGCCCAATCCGCGGCGCCCGCGTACCCTTGCTCCTTCGTGCGACCATGCACGGCGAGCGCCTCGACGCCCAGCTGCTCGAGGCGACCGGCGACCTCGACGGCGACAATCGAATCCTGGTCCCAGCCAAGCCGCATCTTGGCGGTCAGCGGCACGTCCGGGATCGCGTCCTTCACCGCCTTGACGAGGTCGTACAGCAACGGGGTGCAACGCAGCAGGCCGGAACCGGCGTTTTGCTCGATCACCTTGTGCGCCGGGCAGCCGAAATTGAGGTCGAGGAAATCCGGGCGGACGCGGTCGCAGACTTCGCGGGCGGCGCGCGCCATCGAGGCCGGCGTCGCGCCAAAGATCTGCACGCCCATCGGACGCTGGGTCTCCGTGAAGTCGACCATCTCCCAGGCCTTGGCGTTGTCGCGGATGAGGGCCTCGGACTGCACGAACTCGGTGACCATGACGTCGGCCCCCTGCTCCTTGCAGAGCTGGCGGAAAGCGATGTCGGTCCGCCGCGCCATCGGCGCGAGGTAGAGCGGGAAACGCCCCGGACCGAACCACGGCAGGCGCGGCGCGGTCCGGCTCACGGGCCGCTTTCCCGCTTCTTCAGGGCGGCCTTCAGCTCGCGCCAGCGGGCCAGCCGCTCCGCGATCGCCAGTTCGGCACCAGCCTCACCGGGGTGGTAGAGGGAGAGTGGGCGGGCGAGGTAGTCCTGGCCGCTGATGCCCTCGGGGTAATCGTGGCTGTAGCGGTAGCCCCCACCCTGCCCCAACCGCTTGTTGGTGGCGTTGTGGGCATCCTTGAGGGCGAGCGGGACTTCCTGCCGGGGCTGGCTGCGGACGGCTTCCTTGGCCGCGGCGATCGCCAAGGTGGTGCGGTTGCTCTTCGGCGAGAGCGCCAGGAACAACGTCGCGTGGGCCAGGGCGTACTCGCACTCGGGCATCCCGACCAGCTCGCACGCCTGGAAAGCGGCCGTGGCCACGCCGAGGGCGCGCGAATCGGCCAGACCGATGTCCTCGGACGCGCAGATGACGAGCCGGCGGGCGATGAAGCGCGGCTCCTCGCCGCCTTCGAGCATCAGGAACAGCCAATAGAGGGCGGCGTCGGGATCCCCGCCGCGCACCGACTTGATGAAGGCCGAGGCGGTATCGTAATGGTCGTCGCCCCCGTCGTCATAACGGATGCGCCGTTCCCGCGCGAAGGCGGCCACGGCCTCGGGCGTCACGCTCCCCAGCACCGGCGCGGCCAGCACGAGGGTCTCGAGGCAATTGAGGGCCCGGCGCAGGTCGCCGCCGGCCATCTCGGCCACCTGCCGCAGGACGGCCTCGCCGGCCTTGATGCCGAGGGCGCCGAGCCCGCGTTCAGCGTCCGCGAGCGCGCGACCGAGGAAGGCCGCCACCTCGTCGACGGAGAGCGGATCCAACCGGAAGAGATGACTGCGGCTGAGCAAGGCCGGGACCACGTAGAGCCCGGGGTTATGGGTCGTGCAGCCGATCAGGCGCACCACGCCGGCCTCGACGTCCGGCAGCAGCAGGTCCTGCTGCGACTTGTTGAAACGATGGATCTCATCGACCACCAGCACGGTCTTGCGCGAGGGGTGGCGGCGGGCGTCGGCGAGCACCTCGCGGAGCTCCGCGGCCCCGGACAGCAC
>CAIRWP010000153.1 GCA_903882335.1 uncultured Opitutia bacterium
GTGTTTTCCGAGGAGGTGAAATGGGATCCGTATTTCCAGACCAACCCGGACTACCACCTCGAAGGGATCCGGGATTCGCTAAAACTCGCCGCCGCGCACCTGCCCCGCGTCGACGCCATCGGCGGTTCCGCCGCCGGCGTCTATATCTCGAACCGCGTGCGCGCCGCCTCGCTGTTCCGCGGCATCACCGACCCGGAGGTCTTCGACCGTCGGGTGAAAAACCTTTTCGTGGACCTAGGCAAGGAGTGGGAAGTCCCCTTTGAGGTGCTCAACGACGGCGACGTGACGGCCCTCGCCGCCTCGATGTCCCTCGGACGCAACTCCGTCCTCGGCATCGCCATGGGCACCAGCGTCGCCGCCGGCTACGTCGACCCCAAGGGTAACCTGACGAACTGGCTGAGCGAACTGGCCTTCGTCCCGGTCGACTACCGCGTCGACGGTCCGGCCGACGAATGGTCGGGCGACCTTGGCTGCGGCGTGCAATACTTCAGCCAACAGGGCGTCGGGCGCCTCCTGCCGCTCGCCGGCATCCACCTGCCCGCGTCGATGCGCCTGCCGGAGCAACTCGAGGAATTGCAGAAGCTGATGAAGGCCGGCGACGCCCGCGCCCTCCGGGTCTACGAGACCATCGGCATCGCCTTCGGCTACGCCCTCGCCCACTTCGCGTCGTTCTACGACTACCAGTGCCTGCTCATCATGGGCCGCGTCACCTCGGGTAGTGGCGGTGACGTGATCATCGACCGCGCCCGCGCGGTGCTCCGCGACGAGTTTCCGGAGCTCCGCATCGACCTCGTCGTGCCCGCCGAGAAGGATAAGCGCCATGGCCAGGCAGTCGCCGCAGCCTCTCTTCCCCCTCTCTGACCATGAAGCTCAACCCCAAGGCGGACCTGCTCATCCCCGACCAGACCGAGGGTCCGACGGCCTTCGCGCGCACCACGCACCTCGGCATCGGCGCCCACCAGGACGACCTGGAGTTCATGGCGTTCGAAGGCATCCTCGCCTGCTACGACCGGAGCGACCGCTGGTTCGGCGGCATCATCATGACGGACGGGCGCGGCAGTTCACGCAAGGGCCCCTACGCCGGCTGGACCGACGACCAGATCGCCGCCGAGCGCGTCAAGGAGCAGCACGCCGCCGCCCGCCTCGGGCAATTCTCGTTCATCGCCCAGCTGGGCTACCAGAGCAAGGAAGTCCGCGGCGCGGACCAAACCGACCCGGTCGATGACCTCGTCGCCCTGCTCGCGGCGGCTCGCCCCGAGGTCGTCTACCTACATAACCCGGCGGACAAGCACGACACGCACGTGGCCTGCTTCGCCCGCTGCATCGAGGCCCTTCGCCGGCTGCCCCCGTCGGCCCGTCCGGCCAAGGTCCTCGGTTGCGAGGTCTGGCGAGCGCTCGACTGGATGGTCGACAGCGAGAAGGTGGCGATGCCGGTCTCGGCCCGGCCCGAGCTCGCGCAGGCCCTGAACGAGGTTTTTGCCACTCAGATCGTCGGCGGCAAACGCTACGACCTCGCCGTCCTCGCGCGCCGCACCGCCAACGCCACCTTCCACGACGCCCACGCCGCGGACACCGAATCCGCGCTACAGTGGGCCATGGACCTGACGCCGCTGATCCGGGACGACTCCCTCGACGTGACCACCTTCACCCTCGGCTTCCTGGAGCGCCTGCAACAGGATGTCGCCGCCCGCCTTCGCCGCGCCTATTGACATGAAACCTACCCTCCTCGTCCTCGCCGCCGGCATGGGCAGCCGCTACGGCGGCCTGAAGCAGATCGACCCGATGGGCCCGTCCGGCGAGACAATCCTCGACTACTCCGTCTACGACGCGATCCGCGCCGGCTTCGGTAAGGTCGTCTTCATCATCCGCCCCGACTTCGAGGCTGATTTCCGCGAGCGCATCGCGACAAAGTTCGCCGGCCGTATCGAGGTGGGCTTCGCCTTCCAGACGCTCGACCGACTGCCGGCCGGCTTCGCCGTCCCGGCGGGACGCGAGAAGCCCTGGGGCACCACCCACGCCATCCTCTGCGCACGCGACGCCGTGACGACGCCCTTCGCGGTCATCAACGCCGACGACTTCTACGGTCGCGATTCCTACGCGACCCTGGGCCGGCAGCTGGCGACCTTGGCCAACGCGGACCTGACCTTCTGCATGGTCGGCTTCACGCTGAAGAATACCTTGTCGGACCATGGCACGGTCGCCCGCGGCGTCTGCCGCACCGACTCCGCCGGTCGCCTGACCGACATCCAGGAACTCACCAAGATCGGCCGCACCGCGGGCGGAGCGGAAAACCGGGCCGAGGACGGCACGGTCACCCCGCTGTCGGGCGATGAACCGGTTTCGATGAACATGTGGGGCTTCACCCCGGCCATCTTCCCCCTGCTCGAGACCGACTTCCGCGCCTTCCTGCAGGCCAAGGGCGGCGAACTGAAGAGCGAGTCCTACATCCCCATGGCGGTCGGTAATCTCGTCGCGGGAGGGCGCGCCCATTGCGACGTCCTTCGGACCAGTTCCGCTTGGTTCGGCGTGACCTACCGCGAGGACAAGCCCGCGGTCCAAGCCAGCATCCTCGACCTTGTCCGCCAAGGCACCTACCCCGCCGCCCTCTGGGCCTGAACCCATGGCCGAACGCGTCAGCTACGATACCCGCGCCATCGCCCGGCATTTCGCCTTGCTCGGGGATTTTGTCTCGGCCCCGCCTTATGGCAGCGGCCATATCAACGATACCTTCGCGCTGGAGATGGACCAAGGCGGACGGTCCGTCCGCTACGTCCTGCAACGCATCAACCATAACATCTTCAAGAATCCAGACGGGCTCATGCGCAACGTCGAGCGCGTCTGCCGGCATGCACAGGCCAAGCTCGTCCAAACCGGCCGACATGACGCCTCCCGCCGCGCCCTCACGCTGGTGCCGACCCGCGAGGGCCTCGGCTGGTATGTCGACGCGCACGGCAACCACTGGCGCTGCTATATCTTCATCGAACGGGCCACCGGGCATGACGTCATCCGCAACGCCGACCAGGCCTTCCAGGCGGCCAAGGCCTTCGGCGCCTTCCAGGCCCTGCTGGCCGACCTCCCCGGCGAGCGCCTAGTCGAAACCATCCCGAACTTCCACCACACCCCGAGCCGCTACGCCGCCTTCGAAGCCGCGCTCGCCAAGGACGCCCATGGTCGGGCCAAGGAAGCTACCGCCGAGATCGCCTTCGCCCAGGCCCGGGCCCGGGAAGTCGGCGTGATCGTCGACGCGATGGCGCGCGGTGAGATCCCCGAGCGCGTGACGCACAACGACACCAAGCTCAATAACGTCCTGCTGGACAACGAGACCCAAGAAGGCATCTGCGTCATCGACCTCGACACCGTGATGCCGGGTTCCGCGCTCTACGATTTCGGCGACCTCGTCCGCACCTCGACCTCCCCGGCCGCCGAGGACGAGACGGACCTTGCGAAGGTGACGATGCAGCTCCCGATGTTCGAGGCCTTGGTGAAGGGCTACCTCGCCACCGCCGGCGGGTTCCTGACCCCCGCCGAACGCGCGCTCCTGCCCTTCGCCGGCAAGCTGATCACCTTCGAGATCGGCCTGCGCTTCCTCACGGACTGGCTCGAGGGCGACGTCTACTTCAAGATCAAGCGACCCCGCCACAACCTCGACCGTCTCCGCACCCAGTTCAAGCTGGTCGAATCCATCGAGGCCCAGTTCTCCGCCATGCAGGCGCTTATCCGCTAACCATGCGCGTCCTCGTCACTGGCGGCGCCGGCTTCATCGGCTCCCACATCGTCGAGCATTTCCAAGGCCGCGCCGAGGTCGTCGTCCTCGACAACTTCCGCAGCGGTCATCGCCGCAACCTCATCGGCCTTGAGCACCGCCTGATCGAAGGCTCGATCCTCGACCGTGCCAAGCTCGACGAGGCCTTGCGCGGGGTCGACCAGGTGTTCCACCTGGCCGCCATGATCTCGGTCCCGGAATCCATGCTCCGGCCGCGCGAGTGCGTCGAGCTGAACGCCACCGGCACCCTCCACGTGCTCGAAGCCGCCGCCGCCGCGAAGGTCGGCAAGGTCGTCCTGGCTTCCTCCGCCGCCATCTATGGCGACAACCCGACGGTCCCGAAGGTCGAGACGATGCTCCCCGAACCGAAGTCGCCGTACGCGGTGACGAAACTGGACGGGGAGTACTACCTCGAGCTGTTCCGACGCGAACACGGCCTGGCGACCGCCTCGCTCCGTTTCTTCAATGTCTTCGGTCCCCGCCAGGACCCGAAGTCCCCCTACGCCGCCGCCGTCCCGATCTTCATCGAGAAGGCCGTGCGCGGTGAACCGATCGGCATCTTCGGCGACGGGGAGCAGACGCGCGATTTCATCTACGTGAAGGATATCGTTGGCGCCCTCGCCTTCGCCGCCGCGACCCCCGCCGTCGCCGGGACGTACAACGTCGGTTATGGGCACACGATGACCGTGAAGGCGCTCGCCCAGGAAGTCATCCGGCTCACCGGCTCCAGCTCGACGATCGAGCACAAGCCCGAACGTCTCGGGGACGTAAAGCACTCCCTGGCCTCCGCGGATAAGCTCCGCGCGGCCGGCTGGAGCCCGCGGCACACGGTAGCCGAAGGCCTGGATGCGACGGTCGCCTACTTCCGTTCGCTCAAGGCGTGACGGTGACCGGGATCCGGACGTAGCGGTCGCCGTCCGCGTCGACATGGACCCAGAGGTCGTACTCGCCCGGGCGAGGTAGGCGCATCCGGAAAGAAAGGGTCGGCTCCGCGTCGTACTCACCCCCTTCCAAGGAAGGATGCAGGTGGGCATAGCCCATCGCGGCCTCGTCCGGCGTCGCGGAGAACAAGGCAGCATGACCGAGGGAGCCCATCAACGGGCGCAGTTTGACCGGGCCGCCCGCCGAGCCTCGCAGACGGACGCGCCACAAGGTGGACTCACCGGTGCGGGCGGTGGACGCGGTGAAGCCCGCGACCTCCAGGGACGGGACGGTGGGCGCGACGGGCGCAAGCCGCGGCCAGGGCGCCAACACGGCCTCCACCAGGGCGACGCGCCCGCCGCGCATCGGCACGAAGTCGACATAGGCATGGGCCCCCTGAGTCAGGTCGAAGTCGGCGGGCACCACGAAGTTCCAGTTACCGTCGACCCCGGGCTCCGGATGCAGGTGCACGTAACCGGACCGGGCTAGGGAGCGGAGGTGCAGGTGCAGCTTACGCGTATGGGAGAGGGCCAGCTGATGATCGAGCAAGGCGCGCCCGTCCTCACCCGTCAGCGTCAGCCGGCCGACCTGCCCCGACGCCGCTTCCCCGACCGGCTCGAGCTTGAGGGCGTAGGGGAACTTCAGGTCCCGCGGGCGGTAGAAGTTCGCCTCCTCATTGACGCCGCAGAACTCCAAGCCATCGACGACGACGGGCTGATGGTCGGCATGCAGCAACGCACAATGGGTGTCGGGCAGGCTGCGCAAGGCGAGGAAACCGAGCAGCGCCACCGCCGTGAGCACCAACGACTGACGGAGGGGGCTCATCGTTCCGGGACCAGTCCGGCCAGGACCTTGGCGACGTCGGCGGCGTCGAAGGAGGCGCCCTCCCGGCGTTGCGTGATGCGACCTTGGGCGCTGACGACGATCAAAGCGGCGTTGTGCACGATGGTCCCGTCGTCCCGGACCGTGAGGATGCCAAAGTTCCGCATCAGGTCCTTGATCTGCCCCGCGTCCCCGGTGAGAAAACGGTGCCGCCCCGAATCGATGGCGTAGCCCTGAGCATAGGTCCGGAGCAGACCGGGCGAATCGACCTCTGGGTCGAACGTAATCGTCACGAGGCGCACATCCTTGAGCTTGGGATCCTTTGCCAGTTCGTCACCCAGCTGCTTCATGCAAGCCGTGGAAGCCGGGCACATCTTGGCCGAACGACAGCTGGTGAAGATGAAGTTAAGGGCGAACGGCGCGCCGAGCAGGTCCTTCTTGAAAACCAGCCGAGCCTCCTGATCCCACAGCGCAAAGTCCGGGATAAGGTCGCGAGGCATCCGCGTCACCAGACGCCCTTGGTCCGCGGTCTGTCGGCGCAGGGAGTCGGTGACCTCGGCCACCCGGCGCAGCTCCTCCGTTCCCGCCGGGAAAATCGTATCGGCCCACCGTCGGCCGGCGTCGGTCAGGACTTCGAAGCGGATCCGTCGCCCGGCCCACGGCAACTCCAGGTCGCCAGGACGGGCGAGGTAGCCCGTCGGCGCGGCGCCCGGCGACTCCTCGATAAGCAACCGATGTCGGCCGGGCTCCACTCCCACCACCAGCCCGGTGCGCACCTCGGGTCGTTCGGCGGCCGAGAGGAGGTGCGACGCCGCGGCGAGCGCGATCCAAGCGAGCATCCTCATGCCAGTGAACCCGAGGGGCCGAGCATCAGTTCCACCATGCCGTGGCGTAGCCCGTGGTGAGTGAGGTGGAAGGACTCCGCGCCGGTGAGGTCGGCGAGGACGCAGACCGTCAGAAGCGCCGCCGGCATGATGTCGGCGCGATCGGCCGGGATGCCGGGGACCGCGGCCCGCTCGGCCAAGGGCAAGGCGGAGAGTTTGTCCTTCAAGGCACGGATCCGGAGGGTGGGCAGACGTCCCTCGACGACCGCCTCGCCGACCGCCTCCAGGTGAAGCGCCACCGCGCTGAAGACCCCGCCCGCGCCGACGACCAGACCCTGTTCAGCCATCTTGGGCGACAGCACCGGGCCAAGCGTCCGGACCAGGTGATCGCGGATGGAGGCCTGATCTAGTTCATCGATGACCCCTTGGCCGCCGCGGAGGTAACCATGAGTGAGCCGGACGGAACCGAGGGGATAGCTCCGGGCCAAGGTCACCTGAGACCCGCGCACGGTGGCGACCTCAAGGCTGCCGCCGCCGAGATCGAAGAGGGTGAGATGGGGGCAGGCCGCGTAGGCCGGATCGGTCCGCACTCCGGCGGCAACGAGGCGCGCCTCGACCTCGCCGGAGATGATGGTCAGCGGCACGCCCACGGTGGCCTGGATCAGGGCCGCGAACTCGGCCCGGTTGGCGCAATCGCGGACGGCGCTTGTGCCGAGGATGGCCACCTGCTGGGCACCCTGCGCGCGGGCGAAGTCGACTAGGCGACGCACCGCTTCCGCGGCGACCACTTGGGTCTCGCGAGCGAGCGTGAACTCGCCCAAAGTGGCCGGGAAGATCCGGACCGGCTCGCTGGTACGGGCCACCTCCCGGCGGGTGGCGGCGTCGACGACGGACACTTTGAGGGAATTCGACCCAAGGTCGACCACGGCGAGCAGGGACATGTCAGAAAAGGAGATCGAGCTTGATGCCGCCGATGCCATGCAGCGACTGCTGCGCCTCGAACTCATGGCTGCGAACGGACGTGTAGAGGGTGGCGGCGAAACGCTGGAACTGGAAACTGTAGCCCAAGGAGAGTTGGCCGACGATGGGCGCACGGGGCACGCCACGGCTCGTGCGGAAATTCCCGCCATCGGTCGCGTAATTGCTGACGACGACCTCGACCTGGGCGTCGGCGAAGAACCAGGCGGCCACCGGCGGGTCGGTGAGTTCGCCGCGCAGCCGCTCGACGGGATCGAAGGCCGGGCTCTGCCGGATGGTGGTGTTACCCCACGATCGTCCGAGTCCCCGCCCCCACCGGACCTGACCGCCTAGGATGAATTCCGTGCGGATCGTCCCGAGCTCGGCACCGGCCCGGACGATCAGATCACGCAGACCGGGCCGGCCGCCCGACAGCTCGAAGCGCTTGCGGAAATCCAGGTTAAGGTTCGCGACGAGCTCATTGGGTTGCTGCGTCTCCCAACCCATCGAGGTGGGTACGCCGATCAGACGATGAACCGAGTTCTGGATCGTCGGGCCGCCGGCGGCGGGCCCCACCACGCCGAGCTGCAGTTCCCAGACGAAGAGGACGTCGCGACGGCCCCCGCGCTCCAGCACCCGGCCATGACCATAGGAAAAATACACGGCCGCCGAGTAGGGCTGATCGTCGAGCGGCGGATTCGCGCTGAGGGTGTCCGCAGGCGTGTTGATCTCCTGGGTCAACGCGGCGTAGAAGCCGTTCTCGTGATTGACCGCCATCCGTAGCCCCTGGGTGTAATAACGGTCCTGGTTATTGAACGAGAACTTGTCGTTCTCCTGGAGCAGCGAGAATACCCCGGCTTCCGCCCCGGCGGGAAAAGGCGAACGCAGTTCCTCCGCGCGGACGGGGCGGCTCGCGGCGAGGAGGAGGATCAGGAGGGCGGATCGCATCCGACGGAGGGTCAGCAAAGCCTTGTCCGCTCGGCGGGACAACGCCTTTCTGACTTGTTAACGGAGGCATCCCGAAGTATCTGACAGTCAGGATGTCCCACGCGCCTGCCAACCCGCCGCGGGCCCGGACTGAGGTCCTGGCCGACGGGTCTACCGTGGTCGCCATCGCGGGCGACTGGAGCGCGCAGGTCGCCACCCCGGAAATCACCTTCAAGGGCGACCGCATCCGGCTGACCGCGGCGGAACTCGGCGGTTTCGATTCCTCCCTGCCTGCCTGGATCCATCGCCACTTCCGGCACGTCCGGCAGCTCGACCTGAGCGCCCTGCCCCGCCGGCTGCGTGCGCTCGTCGAACTGACCGAGACGAGCACCTCGAGCGAGGTGGACGCGCAGACTCCCGGCCTCCTGGAACAGTTCGGCGACTGGGGACTAGCCAGTTCCTCCTCGTGGGCCCGGGCCTTCGAGCACATCGGCGAGACCGCCAGCGCCTGCGGCCGGCTGCTCCTCGGGCGGGCCCGGGTCAACTGGCAGGACTTCTGGCTACAGTTGCAGACCGCCGGCGTCGACGCGCTCCCGATCGTCGCCCTGCTCGGCTTCCTCACCGGCCTCATCATGGCCTACGTGGGTCTCATCCAACTCCGGCAGGTCGGGGCCACCATCTACGTCGCCAACCTCGTCTCGCTGGCGATGACCCGCGAGATGGGTGCGCTCATGACCGGCGTGATCGCCTGCGGACGCACCGCGACCTCGTTCGCCTCCCAGCTCGGCAGCATGAACGTCAGTCAGGAGACCGACGCCCTGCGCGTGCTCGGGCTCAACCCCGTCGAGTACCTGGGCCTGCCCCGCATCCTCGCCGTCACCCTGATGGTCCCCTTGCTCGCCATCTTCGCGACCTTCGTCGGCGTGTTCGGCGGCATGGTTGTGGCCTGCGCCGGCGAGCTCAGCGTCAGCCAGTACCTCACGCAGGTGGTCGTCGCGATCAGCCTCAAGAGCTTCTTGGTCGGCGTCATCAAATCGGTCGCGTTCGGCTTCATCGCGGCGTGGGCGGGCTGCTACCGCGGCTCCGTGGCCAAGCCCTCCGCCCTCGGGGTCGGCGAGGCCGCCACCACCGCCGCGGTGCTCGGCATCACGTTGATCGTGGTCTCCGACGCCTTGTTCGCGGTCGTCTTCAACCTCTTCAACTTCTGATGACCACCCCGGCCGCCATCCTGACCAGTGAAGGGCTCGCCATCGGCCATGGGGAGCAGGTGATCATGTCCGGCATCGATTTCCAACTCGCGGCCGGGAAGATCCTCGCGATCGTCGGACCCAGCGGCTGCGGCAAAAGTACGCTCATGCGCTCGCTCAGCGGCCTCGACGAACCGCTTGGCGGGAAGACGACCGTGCTCGGCGTCGACCTCGCGACCGCCGCGGCGGCCGAACGAGCGGCCACCCTACGCCGGCTGGGCTTCCTATTCCAAGGCTCCGCGCTCTTCTCGTCGCTGACGTTGCTTGAGAACGTCGAACTGCCGATGCGGGAGTTCCTCGGCGCACCGCGCCGGGACCTCCGCGCGCTGGCCGAATACAAGCTCGCCCTGGTGGGCCTTGCCGACGCGATGGATAAGCTCCCGTCCGAAATCTCCGGCGGCATGGCGAAACGGGCGGGTATCGCCCGGGCGATGGCCTTGGACCCGGAGGTCATCTTCCTCGACGAACCCAGCGCCGGCCTGGATCCGATGACCTCGGGACGGCTCGACGAACTCATCCTGAAACTCCGGGAGGCCTTCGGCACCACCCTCGTGCTGGTCAGCCACGAGGTCCCCAGCATCCTCCGAATCGCCGACTTCTGCGTTTACCTCGACCCGGACGCGGGCAGGATGGGCGCCTACGGCCCGCCCCGCGACTTCCTGTCGCCGGACGCCTATCCCAAGGCCCACGCCTTCTTCTCCCAAGCCCGCATCCCCTGACATGCGCCGTTCCGCCAACAAGACCCTCATCGGTGCCTTCGTCGCCAGCGGCATCGTGCTGGCCTGCGTCGCCGTGATCCTGCTCGGCGGCGGCAGCTTCGCCGGCACCAAGCCCACCGCGCTGGCCTACTTCGACGACTCGGTGAGCGGCCTCGACATCG
Organism: uncultured Opitutia bacterium; assembly: GCA_903882335.1. Taxonomy (GTDB): domain Bacteria; phylum Verrucomicrobiota; class Verrucomicrobiia; order Opitutales; family UBA953; genus UBA953. The sequence continues at coordinate 10,342 of CAIRWP010000153.1, forward strand.
GGGCGCCGGTCAAGTTCCGCGGGGTGACCATCGGTAAGGTCGCGCAGGTCCTGCTCCGCACCGCCGAACAAGCGACCGGTGACTATTCCGTCCCGGTGGTCATGGAGTTCGCCCCCGACCTGCTGACCCGGCGCGGGCTCGACCAGGCCTTGCTCGACCAGCAAGGGCTCCGCGGTTCAATCGAGAAGGGGCTCCGTGCGAAACTGCAGCAGCAGTCGGTCATCACCGGCGTGCTTTACGTGGAGCTGGACTACTTCCCCGACACCCCCGCCCGGCTCCATGACACGAAAGGGGTCAACGCCGAAATTCCCACCCTTCCCTCCAACCTCGGCGCCTTGACCAAGGCCGTCTCGCAGACCCTCGACCAGCTCAGCCGCGTCGACTTCGTGGCGATCACGCGGAAGGTCGACGCGATCCTGGGCCGGATCGACCAAGGGGCGGCGCAGATTGAGTTCGGCCGGATCAACGGGAACCTCGTCAAGGCCTCCGATAACATCGCCCGACTCACCGGCGACCCCGCGGTGACCAAGGCGGTCGAGGATTTCTCCGCCGCGATGCGCTCCGTCGACGCTTTGGTGAAACGCCTCAACGCCCGGGTCGACCCGGTCGCTGAGGACATCCATGCGATGGCCGGGGCCGGCCGCAAGGCCCTCGAGAACCTGAATACCACCGCCGAAAACCTGCGCGGCCTGACCAAGCCCGGGTCGACCATGCGCCGCGACCTCGACCAGGCCCTCGCCGACGTCGCGGAGGCGGCCCAGGCGATCCGCTCGCTCGCCGATTTCATCGAACGCAACCCTGAGACAATCATCCAGGGACGTCGGAAGTCGGCCCCCACGCTACTCGAGGTCAAGCCGGCGAGCACGGAGGAGGGCGCCAAATGAGAACGCTCACCTTGCTGCTGGCGCTCGTGCTCCTGCCCGGCTGCATCGTCTTCGACAAGAAAAGCGAAGCCGTTTCGTTCCACCATTTTGAGGCGGCCGCCGGCGCGCCGACGAAGGCGCAGCCGCTCATCCACTTGCCCCGCGCGAGCCTGCCGGCCAGCGTCCGCCGGCCCGCCGTCGTCCTACTGACCCCGGGCAGCCAGGTGCTCATCGATGATGCGCACCGCTGGACGGCCTCCCTCGATCGCCTCGTCGCCGAGACCATCGCCCGGCACCTGACCCGCGAGGCGGGTTGCCCCACCGCGGTGGAGACCCCGGACGCCCCGCACCTCACCCTCATCCTCGAATGCGAACGCTTCGAGGTCGTCGGGGAGCGCCAGGCCGCCCTCACGATCCGCTACCGACTCGAGCGAGCGGATGGTTCGGCGGTCGCCGGCGGCACCTCGGCCTGCGTCGAGCCCATGGCCAAGTTGGACGCGCCTGCCTTCGTCGCGGCGCAATCCCGCAACCTGGGCAAGGTCGGCCGTGCGATCGCCGAGACCGTGCGAGCGCTGCCCGCCAGCCAGTTCCCTTCCCGATGAGCGACCAGCCCACCCCGCGTCCCAACGGCTTCTCGGAGGCGACCGGTGAGATCTGCTACGACCTCCCGTCTTCCTACCTCCCGCATCGGACGACCGGCTTGCTCCACCTGCCGCGCTTCCTCGCCAAGGCGCGCAAGCATGTGCACGGCGAGCTGCCGAAGTCGTACCAGCGTAATTTCTGCAAAGGGTTCGACCGTTTCCTCTGCCTGCACCTCGGGATCGACCCCGAGGCCGTGGTCGCCTGCGTCCGCGCGGCCTCCGATGAAGCCGACCTCGACGCCCGCCTCCTCCGCCTTTTCCCGGCCGACCTCCGCGTCGCCACCTGGAACCGCGAACTGGTGCAGAAAGGCATGAGCGAGATGGGCCGCGAAGCCCTCGCCGACGCCAAACGCAAGATGGGCGCCGAGCACCGCACCGACATCATCTCCTTCGCCGACATGATCGACCTCGACGAAGGCCGCCTTCCGTGACCACCCCCGACCCCCACCCCAACCGTCTCGTGCTCCGCGGGATGGCCTCCTTGCTGGCCTGCCTGCAGCATCATCCCAAAGCGCTCCGCGAGGTCGCGGCCACGGCCGCCTTCGCACCCGAACTGGCGCCGTACGACGCGGCCTTCCGCGAACTCGGCGTGAAGACCCGCGTCGTAGGGCCGATCGAGCTGGCCCAGACCGCGGAAGGTCCCTGCGAGGACGTGTGTGCGCTGACGATGCGGCCGGACTTCGGCCTGGCGCGGGTCGGTGATTTCACGGATTGGCGGGAGAGCCGCGAGACCATCGTCATCGCCGACGGCCTGACGGACCCGGCCGACCTCGCCGCGCTGGCGCGGGCCATGGCCGCCTTCGGACTCGAACGCCTGCTGCTTTCCTCCGGCACCGAGAAGCTTTCCTTCCACCCCGAGGCCTGGCACCTGGCCGCGGGCGCGATGGAGAAACTCAAACTGATGCGCGCCGCCGCCCTGGGCGGCTTGCTCAAACTCGTCGAAGACCGTTGCTGCGTCGTCGCGCTTTCGCCCGACCTCGGCCGTAAGATCGACCTGGCCAACCCGGTCCGCGTCCCGGCCCGCCACCTGGCCTTGCTCGTCCCCGGCGGGCGCCTGGACCCCGACCTGCAGGCGCGCACCGAACACTGCTTCCGCCTCCCCGGCCAGCCGCCCTTGAGCCTCCGCGAGACCATCCCCCTGGTCATCGCCTGGCTCGCTTCGACCCCCAAACCCCGCCCGGACGGCTTCCTCGCCCGTAAAAGGGCTCGCCACGCCAAGGACTCGGGTTCCAATCCGGCCTCTTGACCATGCCCGACGACGCCCCCGAATCCGAGGAGAATATCATCTCCCTGCAGAGCATCAGCCGGACCTTCATGGCGGCGTTGCAACGCCAGCATGACATGCTCGCCTTCAGCCTGGCGGGTCTCCGCACCTCCGACCCGCGGGCCTACGATTACTACTCGGCCGTGAGCCGGGTGATGCCCTCCCCCCAGAACCACCTCACCGCCGACCAGGTGAACGCCTACGCGCGCAACCTGATGATGCGGACGACCATCAACGACCTGCTGGGCATCGCCGCAGAATGCCTGCATCGCTGCCACCTACTCTGCGTACTGATCAAGGTGCGCGGCCAGAATCGTGCCCCGGACGCGGACCTCGACCGGCAGATCGGCGAGGCCCACCAGGCCTTCCTCCCGCTGTCCCTGCAGGACAAGTTCGAGGAACTGGAGAAGTCCTTCGGCATCATGTGCGACCTCGAGGATAGCATCTTCAGCCTCGCGGCGGCGCTGCGCGTGCTCGCCCGCGTGGGCGGCATGGTGACAAACGACGACCTCGCACCCGACGGCAAGCTGACCTTGGAGTTCATGGCCATGAAGGATTACGAGGTCGACGACCAGGACGCCGAGTTCGACGACGAGGCCCCCGCGACGCCTCCGCCCGGCGTCATCCGCCACCCCTTACCCGGCGAGGCCGACCTGCTGAAGAAGCCCACGAAGACCTTGTCCAAACTCACCGAGACCACGCGCACCTTCCAGCCCGGCGAGATGCTGGACCTGAACGAGGAGGAACTGCTCGGGCTCAACATCACCGTGGCCAAGTTCTTCGACGGGCTGTTCCGCTCCGTCGACCACTACGGCCGCAGCCGCATCGGCGAGGGCAGCTAAGCCGTGGCCACCGACGCGACCCTGCCCGTACGCCGCGTCTGGTGGTGGGTCTTCGGCGGTTTCCTCTTCCAGTCGATCCCCGCGGCGGTCCGGGACGAAGCCTTACCCATCGCCCTCAAGAACCTCGGTCGGGAAGACGCCGAAATCACCCGCTGGGTCGCCTGGCTTGGCCTGCTCGTCGGCATCAAGATCCTCTGGGCGCCGCTGGTGGGTCAGATCGACCGACCGCCCCGCCTTGTGCTGGGTTGCCAAGCCGCGATCGTCCTCTTGCTCCTCGGTCTCCAGGTCGGACTGGGGCTGCCGGAAGGGCCCTGGTCCTTCATCGCGCTGGCCTTGATCTCCATCGCCTCGGCCTGCCACGACTTCGCGCTCGACGGTTATTACGTGGCCTCCTTGGCGGAAAAGCCGCGGGCGGCCTACTCCGGCCTCCTGACCTTCGCCTCGAAGACCGGCCAAGTGCTCGCCGGCCCCGGCCTGATCTGGCTCGCCGGCCGCTGGCACCATGAAGGCGGGACGACCTGGGCGGCGGCCTGGCAGCAGGCGCTGGGAGTCGCCGTCGCCCTCGCCGCGACCTGTTTCATCCTCAACGCCTACGCCTTCCGACACGAGCCCACCCTGCCCGCCGGCCCGAAGGTCGGACTGGGACAAACCTTGGCGGAATTCTTCCGCGACCGGCGCTTCCCGGCCGTACTCGGTTTGATTTGTTTCTACCGCGCCAGCGAGGTCCACCTCACCCGGGTCCTGCCGCTCTTCTCGATGGCGGCGCCGAGCGCCGGCGGCTTGGGCTTCGACAATGAAAGCTTCGCCGTGCTCCGTCTCGTGACCGCCATCGGCGGACTCGCGCTCGGAGGGTTGGCCGGTTCCCGCGTGGTCGCCGGCCTCGGCGTGGGCCGGGCGTTGCTCCCGTTGGGCGTCGCGATGCACCTTCCGCTGCTCGGCATCTACTGGCTCGCGCAGCACCCCGACGCCTCGCGCCTCCAGGTGGGACTGCTCTACTTCGGCGAATACGTCGCCTATGGCGCGGGCGTCTGCGCGCTGCTGCTCGCGATGATGAAATTCGCCGCCGGCCCGCAGGCCGCGGTCCGCTATGCCGCGCTCTCCACGCTGGCGCTGGTGGCGAATTACCTCCCGGGCTTCTGGGCCGGCGCGCTGGCGACCCGGCTGGGCTACGCCGATTACTTCGCTTTCGCTTTGCTGCTGGCGCTACCCGGCCTCGCGGTGACGCTCTGGGCCCGGCGCCACTTCGAGGACCCGGCCTGATCAGCTCTTGGGCAGCACGATGAGCTGCTGAGCCAGTTGGGCGTCCAGGTAGCGGCAGGCGAAACCCTGCACGGCCTTCTCGTCGGTCAAGGCCATGCGCCGCTCCCACTCGGCGTCGAAATTAGCGCCGAGCCCGGCGATCTCGCGGATCAGGGCCCCCTGCAGGCGGGCGCCGGCCGACTGACGCCCTTGGCGCCGCGCCACGCGCATCCGCCGCTTGGCGGCCTCGATCTCCTCCGGTTGGAAGTCACCCCGGCGTAACCGGGCGAGCTCCGCCAGCATCTCCGCGACGACCTCCTCGGCCATGCCCGGCGCCGTGCCTGCGTAGAGGTAGAACATACCCTGGTCGACCACCTCGACGCGGTTGGCGCCGACAAAATAGGCCATGCCCTTCTCCTCGCGCACGCGCCGGAACAGGCCGCTGGCCATGCCCGAAAGCAGTTCCTCGGTGACACTGGCGGCGACGACGGCATCCGGACCGAACCCGCAATGCGGGAAGGCGATGGCGACGACCGCCTGCTCGCCTTGCGCGTGCTCGACCACCGCGCGAGCGGGTCCGGGCGCATGAGGCGCCAGGCCGCGGGCTGCGAACGGGACCTTCGGCAGAGTGCCGAAGCGCGCCTGCGCGAACTCCAGCGCCTGCCGCCGGTCAAAGTCCCCGGCGATACCGACGACGAGATTGCCCGCGACGACCAGGGCCTGATGCGCCGCGCCTAGGTCGGCCGCCTGGATCCGCGCCAAGGTCTCGGGCGTGCCGATCGGGTCGACGCCGAGCGGGTGCTCGCCGAAGAACTGCCGCAAAAGACGCAGGCGCGCCTTCTCGACGATATCATCCTCCGCGTCCTTGCAGGCCGTGATGACCGCGGCCCGCTCGAGCTCCACCGTCGCCGGGAGGAACTTCGGGCCGAGTACGCCGTCGGCGACGAGTTCGGCCAGCGCGCCGAAATCGGAACTCAGGGCCTCGCCCCACAGGCCGCAGGAGATCTGCGACCCGACGTCGGCGAAGGTCGCCCCCATCGCATCGACGGCCTCGGCGACCTCCTCCTTGGAACGACGGAAGGTATCCCGGGTGAGCAAGGTCGAGAAAAGTCCGGTGGTGCCCCGGGTCGTCGCCTGCTCGTAGGCCGGGCCGGCGGCGAGGAAGACACCGATCGCGGCCTTCGGGATGGCCGCATCCTGCTGCAGTACGACACGGACGCCGTTGTCGAGCGTCAGTACCTCGAACCGCTCCGGCACGACTGCCGCGGCGCGGGCGACGGCGACCGGCGCCGACGCGGCCCGGCCGCGCAGCGTGCCGTAAGTGACCGCTTCCGGGCGGAGCCAGCGCCGGGCCTCGCGGGCCAGGTCCTCCGCCGAGAGACGCGCGAGTTCCTCCACCCCGCGACGCGGCCAGTGGATGTCATGGCCCACGCAAGCCGCATAGGCGGAGCGACCGACGAGCCCGTGGATGTTCTTCTGGCCGTTGACCATCGAGACGGCCGCCTGGCGGCGGACCTTTGCGAATTCCGCCGGAGTCACGCCGCGCTGCAGCAGGCGATCCACCACCTCGCGAATCGCGGACTCGACCTGGGCGGAGTCGGCCTCGGCCTCGCCGGCCCAGCCGAACCAGGCAAGGCCGTGTTCGCGGATCCCGAAAGCGGAGGCATCGATCGAATGGACGAGCTTGCGGCGCTCGCGGAGCTCATCCCAAAGCAGCGAACTGTTGCCGGAGCCAAGGACGCCGAGGAAGAGATCCATCGCCAGTCGACCCTCGGAGAAGAGGCCCGGCGCGGCCCAGCAGGCGACCCCCTTGGCCGTGCTCACGTCGCGCACGAGGTCGGTCCGGCGCACGCCGGCCTGGGGGAGTTCGGCGACGGACTCGACGGCGAGGACGGGACGGCGTTCAAAACGCCCGAACCATCGTTCCGCGGCAGCGAAGGCTTCGGCCGGCTCCATCGAGCCGCCCAGCGCCAGCACCACGTTGCTCGGGACATAGCGGCCGGCATGGTAGGCGCGGAGGTCGTCGGGGCGCAGGCGGATAAACAGTTCGCGATGCCCAATGACGGGATGGGACAAGGGGTGCGAGCGCAGGGTCTCGGCCAGCACGGTCTCGGCCAGCACGGAATCGTGCTCGTCGTCGCGCATCGCGATCTCGCGCAGGATGACCTCCCGCTCCATCTTCGCGTCGGCGTCGGCGATCAGGGGGTCGAAGACCATGTCGGAGACGGCCTCCATCGCGGTCTCGAAACCTTCCTGCGGCGCGTCGACGTGGTAGACCGTCCGATCGAAGGTGGTGTAAGCGTTCGCATAGCCGCCGGAACGGTGCACGGCCTCGGTGAGCTCCCGGTTGCTGAAGCGCCCGGTACCCTTGAAGACCATGTGCTCGAGGTAATGCGAGATCCCCGAGCCTTCCCAGCGCCCCTCGTGCACGCTACCGGTCCGGACCCAGGCCTGCACGGTGCACAGACCGATACCGGGACGATGGGAATACAGGACCTCCAGACCGTTCGGCAGGACGCGTCGCTCGGGCAAGGGGCCGGCGATCTGCGCGAAACTAAGGCCTTCGAGGTACGACATGGTGCTTATATGCCTCCGCTCCGGCCGGGCGCAAGCGCCCCTTCGATGGCCTCCGCCGCGAGTCCGACCGCGTCCATGGCTTCACCGCCGCGGGAGCCAACCCGGCCCGAATCGAGGTTGAAAAAGACCCCCACCCCTGTATCCCCGAACCTTCCGCCATGTATATCCCGCCTGAAACCCGCGCCCACCTGGAGGAGGTCGAACGTCGCGCCGGCCACCTCTGGAAGTTCCTGGACGTCCCGGGCAAGCAGGTGGCCATCGCCCGCCTAGAGGAACAGATGGGCGCCGCCACGTTCTGGGACAGCCAGAAGGCCGCGCAGAAGGTCATCGCGGAGTGCAATGGTTACAAGACGACGGTCGCGCCGCAGGTCGCCTTCCGGCGCAAGATTGACGACGCCAAGACCCTGGCGGAGCTGATCGTGGAATCCCCCGACGGCACGGCCGACGCCGAGCTCGAGGAGCTGCGTGTGCTCGCCGAGACGCTCCTGGTCGAGGTCGCCGACATCGAGATCGCCGCCTTCCTCTCCGGCCTCCACGACAAGTCCAACGCCATCGTGACCGTCAAGGCGGGCGCCGGCGGCACGGAGTCCAACGACTGGGCCGACATGCTCTTCCGCATGTACACGCGCTGGGCCGAACGCCGCGGCTTCAAGGTCGAGATCGAGGATGTGGCCGAAGGCGAAGGCGCGGGCATCAGCCTGGCCACCTTCCGCCTCGAGGGCCCCAACGCCTACGGCTACGTGAAAGCCGAGCGCGGCGTCCACCGCCTGGTCCGCATCTCCCCCTTCGACGCCAACGCCCGGCGCCACACGTCCTTCTGCTCGGTCGACGTGGTCGCCGAGATCGACGATGACATCGACATCGAGATCAACGAGGCCGACCTACGCGTCGACGTCTACCGTTCCAGCGGCAAGGGCGGCCAGCACGTGAACAAGACGGAATCCGCCGTCCGCCTGACGCACATCCCGACCGGCCTCGTGGTGGCTTGCCAACGCGAACGCTCCCAGGTCAAGAACCGCGCCCTCGCGATGAAGATCCTGCGCGCCCGCATCTACGAGAAGACCTTGGACGACAAGCGCGCCGAGATGGAGAAGTACTACGGCGAGAAGGGCGACATCGGCTGGGGCAACCAGATCCGCTCCTACGTCTTCCAGCCTTACCAGATGGTCAAGGACCTGCGGACCGGCGTAGAGACGGGCAACATCCAGGCGGTGATGGACGGCGATATCGACGCCTTCATCAACGGCTGGCTGCGCGCCGGCGGTCCCCGCACCCGCAACAAGGACATCAAGATCGAGGACTGACCTCGCGCCCATCATGCCGTCCCGGGAAACGCTCCGCCAGAAGCTCCTCGATCCCCCGCTCTTCGCGGAGAAGATCTGGAAACTTTCGCCCGAGCCCTGGCCAATCACCGCCGCCCAGTTACGCGAGCTCAAGCTCATCGGCTTCGCCTGCCTGAGCTACCAGCGGGCCCTCGAGCGCCTCTACGTCCGCTCGGCCGCCGACAAGAAGATCCTCCGCAACCGCGACATCCATGCGCCCTGGGTGGCCCAGTACCTCGATCGCCACAAGCCGCCGGGCCTGGTCGAGCACGGCCGGCACCGCGCGGTCAAGGGCCAGCACCCGCTGGTGCTGCGCCCGGACCTCCTGATCACGGAGCAAGGCTTCACGATGACCGAACTGGACAGCGTCCCCGGCGGGGTCGGCCTCACGGCCTACCTCAACGAGGTCTACGCGGAGGACTTTCCCGAGGTCATCGGCGGCCTCGGCATGCCGGCCCGCTTCCAGACGATGCTTAGCCGGCTCGTGCCGGGCGAACGCTTCCCCACGGTCGCCATCGCGGTGAGCGAGGAGGCCGCGACCTACCGCCCTGAGTTCGAATGGCTGGCCGAGAAGCTCCGCGGCCTGGGCCACGATGTGCACGTGGTCGACCCCTCCCAGGTGATGAAGATGGGCGACGAGTCGTTCATCCCGCTCCACGGCGCCCCGACGCGCATCCACGTCCTCTACCGGTTCTTCGAGCTATTCGACCTCGCCAACGTCAAGAGCGCCGACGGGATCTTCGCGGCCGTCGAGGCCGGCAAGCTGGCGCTCACGCCGCCGATGAAGGCCTTCCAGGAGGAGAAGCTCGGCCTGGCCCTGCTGCACCACCCGCAGCTCGGGGAGTTCTGGAAGGAAAACCTGCCGGAGGATCATCGCGAGGCACTGTTGCGCATCGTCCCCCGCACCTGGATCATGGAGCAAGGCGAGCTACCGCCGACCGCGGTGCTGCACGCCCCTCTGGTGGGCGGTCAACCCATCCGCGACTGGCACGAGCTCGCCGAGGCCAGCCAGCGCGAGCGCAACCTCATCATCAAGGCCAGCGGTTTCCATGAGACCGCCTGGGGCGCCCGCAGCGTCACCCTCGGCAGCGATGTCTCGCGCGATGAGTGGCTCGAGGCCATCGAGCATGCGCTCGACCCCGAGAACGACACCTTCCACGTGATGCAGGAGTACCATAAGCCCTCCCGCCTGAGCCACCCGGTCTACGCGGACGACGGCACCGTGACCGCGGCCGAGGGGCGCGTCCGGCTGTGCCCCTATTATTTCGTGGACGGCGATACGGTCGAACTGACCGGCATCCTCTCGACGTTCTGCCCGGCGGATAAGAAGATCATCCACGGCATGCGCGACGCGGCCTTGCTGCCCTGCCGGCTGGTCCCCTGAGGCCTGACCGCCCTTGCCTCCGGTGGGTTTTGCCACCAGCTTAGGGTCATGCGACTCCTCTCCTGCTTCCTGCTCTGCCTCGGCGGCCTCCTCGCCGACCTCGATGCCGCGCAGCGTACCAAGGTCGACCTGGTCAACCTGTCGTCCGAGATTAAGGCGGGCGGGAAGTCGCTGATCGCGGTCCGCTTCCGCTGCGACGACCACTTCCACATCTACTGGAAGAACCCGGGCGACGCCGGTCAGTCCCCCTCGATCGCCTGGAAGGAGACCGCCGGGACGAAAGCCGGCCCTTTGCTCTACCCCGGCCCCATCCTGCTGGACCAGAGCGGCGTCTACAACTTCGTGCACGAGCACGAGACCTTACTGCTGATGGAACTCGACGTGCCGGTCGGCGCGAGCGGCGAGCTCAAGCTGAAGGCGCACGTCGAGTGGCTGGAATGCGACGACAAAGGCTGCTACCCGTTCGAGCAGGATGTCGCCCTGACCATCAAGGTCGGACCGGGCAACACGCCGTACCCCCACGAACCCAAACTTTATCCGGACCTGCGTCCCGTCGTGGCCGCCGCCTTCCGCGTGGAAGGCGAGCAGTTGACGGTCCGCCCCGTCGCCGGCGCCAAGGTCGACCTGTCCAAGACGTGGTTCCCCGAACGTGGCTTCCTCAGCCCAGGAGCGGTCTTCAAGCAGAAGCGTGACGCCGCGTCCCTTGCCTTCAGCCTGCAGGAAGCCCCGGAGAAGCTGACCGACGGCCCCGTCAGCTTCGTCGGCCCCGATGGCGCCGGCGGCTTCGTCCGTCTGCTTGCCACCGCCGCCACCGGTCAAGGCGCCGGCGCGCCAGCGACATCCCCCGCGGCCCCTGCCGTGAAAGGCACGTCGGATTGGCAGCCATGGTCCCCCGAAGCCCAGGCCCAAGCCCTGGCCGCCGGCAAGACCGTCTACGTCGACTTCACCGCACGCTGGTGCGCGAGCTGTCAGGTCAACAAGCGCGTGTACACCCAGCCGGAGGTCGCCGCGGCTTTGGCCAAGGACGGCGTGGTGCTGATGAAGGCGGACTGGACCCGCAAGGACGAGGTCATCACCGCGGAACTGAAGCGTTACGAACGCGAGGGCGTGCCGCTCAATGTCTTCCTCCGCAAGGACACCGCGCCCGCGGTGCTGTCGGAATTCCTGACGGGCGACGAGGTGCTCGCGGCGCTCGCCGCCGTCCGCTCGGGCCGCGCCTACCAGGCGACCGCGACCCAGCACGGCTACGGCGTCTGGCTGCTCCTCGCCTTCGGCGGCGGTGCGCTGCTGAACCTGATGCCCTGCGTGTTCCCGATGATCGGCCTCAAGGTCCTCGGCTTCGCCAAGGAGGCCGGCGCCGCGCGCGCCACGGTAATCCGCCACGGCCTGCTCTACTCCGTCGGCGTCGTGCTGAGTTTCCTCGCCCTCGCGGGGCTCATCCTGGCGCTAAAGGCCGGCGGCGGCTCCGTCGGCTGGGGTTTCCAGATGCAGTCCCCCGGCTTCGTCCTCGCGACCTGCGTGCTCATGGTGACGCTCGGCCTCAGCCTGGCGGGCGTCTTCGAGATCGGCACCGGCCTCGCCGGCACCGCCGCCAACGCGGAAGGCAAAGGCGGCTCCGCCGGCGCTTTCTTCTCCGGTGTCCTCGCCACCGCCGTCGCCACGCCTTGCACCGCGCCCGGCCTCGGCGCCGCCCTCGGCTTCGCCTTGGACAAGCAACGTTCCCCCGGCGAGACCCTGCTCTTCTTCACCGTGATCGGACTGGGCATGGCCTTGCCTTACCTGCTGCTCTCGGCCTTCCCGCGCCTGGCCGCCCTCCTCCCGCGCCCGGGCGAATGGATGGAGACGCTCAAGCAGGCCATGGCGTTCCCGCTCTTCGCCTACGCTCTCTTCCTGCTCTGGGTGCTGTCCGCGCTCGTCGAGGAAGCCAGCTGGGTCCGCGACGCGTCGCTCGGCCTGGCCGTGATCGCCGCCGCCTGCTGGGTCTGGGGACGCTGGGGCGCCCCGCACCGCACGGACCGCGAGCGACTCGTCGGCAAGGCCATCGCGGCCCTGCTCTACGTCGGCACGCTCGGGTACCTTTACGGCACGCTCGCCTGACCACGTCCGCGCAGAAGGTCCTCAACAAAAAGGCCCGCCGATCGGCGGGCCTTTTACATGACCGGAAGACGGCCGACTCAGAGAGCCGTCACCGGACCGGGAGCCGGACCGGAGACCGGCGCCTTGGCCGGAGCAGCCTTGCCGGCGGCCGGAGCCGACGGAGCGGCGGCGCCGCCACGGGTGAAGTAGTTGGCGTCGACGACGACGGCCTTGCGATCCTTGGCGCCGGACTGACGGCCGGCGGCGGACTTATCGGCCTGCTGCTCGCCGAGACCGAGCACTTCGCTGTCGGCGGGATTGCAACCGAGCTTCACGAGGTAATCGCGGACCGACTGGGCACGCTTGTCGGACAGACCAAGGTTATATTCCTCGGTGCCGAACTGGTCGGTGTAGCCGACAATCAGCAGTTTGGTGGCCTTGGCCTTGCCGGCGGCGGCGTCGAGTTTGGTGCGCTCGCTGGCGCTGACGGTGTACTGGTCGAAGTCGAACTGGACGGTGACCAGGATCGCTTCCGGAGGGATAATGCCATCGCGGGCCGCCTGGGCAGCCGCACCGGCGGCGGAAGACCCGAGCAGATTGAGGTCGGTCGCACCGGTACCGCTACCCGCCGTGGAACCAGCGTAATCGGTGGGCATACGAGACGGACCACAGCCGACGAGGAAGGCGGCGGCCAAGAGGGGGAGAGTGAAGCGCTTCATGGGTGTAACGGGATAAAAGGCAGGGCAAAAGGGGTCGGCAAGCCTTGACTGGCTCAGTAGCGGCGGACTTTCGGGTCGATCTTGAGCGACCAGGCGTCGATACCCCCCTGGACATTGGCGACCTGGGCATAGCCTTTGGCCCGCAGGAACTGCGTCACCTTCATGCTGCGGCCACCGTGGTGGCAATGGACCAACACCGGAACATCGCGGGGAATCTCGGCCAGCCGCTCTGGCACCGTGTTCATCGGGATCAACTTGGCCCCGGGGAGCTGGCAGACCGCGAACTCGCCCGGCTCCCGGACATCCAGGAGAAAGGGCGGCTCAGCGGAAGCGAGTAGACGGTGGGCTTCCTCGATGGAAACCTCCAGGGGATAGGCGGACATGGCGGAAGGGGAAGAACGGGGGCTGGACGCGCAGGTCGCCGCGTAGCGCGCAGGCTCCAGTTGCCGGATCGCGGGATGGGCGCCGCAGACCGGGCAGGCCGAATCGGTCGAGAGTCGGAGCGCCCGGGAAACGCCGGCGGCCAGGTCGACGACCTGGAGGCGCGATTCCTGGCGCTGGCCGAGCAGCAGGGCGATGACCTCCGAGGCCATCCACGAGCCGATGACGCCGCAGGTGGCGCCGAAGACCCCGCCCTCCGCGCACGTGGGCACGCTGGCCGGATCCGGCATCACCGGGTAGACGCAGCGGTAACAGCCGGCGCCCGGCAGGAAGACCCCGACCTGCCCTTCGGTGCGCAGCACGCTGCCATGGACCAGCGGCTTGCGGCCGAGCACGCAGGCATCCGCCGCCAGGAAACGGGTCGGGAAATTATCGGTGCCGTCGACGACGAGGTCGTAGCGGGCGACGAGGTCGGCCGCGTTCTCCGCGATGAACCCTTCCGGGTGTAGGACGATGGTCAGCCCCGGGTTGACCTCGGCGAGCGCTTCCGCGGCCGAGATCGTCTTGGGCAGGCCCAGCGTGTCGAACCCATGGAGGATCTGACGGTGCAGATTGGAGACCTCCACCTTATCCGGATCGGCGATGCCGAGGGTGCCGACGCCGGCCGCCGCGAGGTAGAGGCCGACCGGCGAACCTAAGCCGCCGGCGCCGAGCAGGAGGACTTTGGCCGCGCGCAACTTCAGCTGCCCCGCCTCACCGACCCCGGGCAGACGGAGCTGCCGCGCATACAAGGCGCGCTCGTGCTCGGTCAGGCGTGGCTCCGCGGACATACCACCATGGAGACCGCGGAAGCGGCGGTGTCAAACCCCTCCCCGAAGCGGTTCGGGTTGAAATCAAGGCCGGACCTGCCCAGCGTACGGTGTGTCCTCAGTCTACCTCGGCATCGACTATGGCGCCAAGCGCGTCGGCCTGAGCCATGCCGACAGTCTGGGGTTCGCCTTCCCGCTCCCGGCGGCGGTGGCCCCCGAGGCCGAGGAACGCTTCGCCCAAATCGGCCGGGAAATCGCCCGCCTCCGGGCGACCCAACTCATCCTGGGTTACCCCCTGTCGGTCGAAGGCGAACGCACGAAGCGTTGCGACGAGGTCGACGCCTTCGCCGCCGAACTGACCCGACGTTTCGGACTGCCCATCGAACTGGTCGATGAGGCGCTGAGCAGCCAGGCGGCTGACGAATTGGGCGGGCGCCGCAAGCCGCGCTCCGCCCAGGAGCGCCGGGATCAAGCCCGCAGCGGCGAACGGGATTCCCGGGCGGCGGCGGTGTTGCTCCAGGACTACCTGAACAGCCGCGGCATCGGCGCAAGCCTCTGACATGGGCAAACCGCTCAAGTCCATCCTCCAGCCGGAGCGCTTCCTCGCGACGATCGCCTACGACGGCACGGACTTCCACGGCTGGCAGGTCAACCCTAACCAACGGACCGTGGAGAGCACGATCGAGGAGCGGCTCTCGCGGATCTTCCGGACGCCGATCGACGTCCACGGCAGCGGCCGCACCGACGCGGGCGTGCACAGCGTCGGCCAGCGTTTCCATTTCGACGCCTTCTGGCCGCACCCGGCCAAGCACCTGGTCTTGGCGATCAACTCCTGCGAACAAGAAGGCCTGCTGGTCACCGACCTGCGCCGCGTCCCGGCCGATTTCCATTGCCGACATTGGGCCAAGGGCAAGCGCTACCGGTATGAGATCTGCCAGGGCTGGCCGCCGCCCTGGGAGGCCCGCTACTGCTACGGCACCGGCAAGCGCGTGCTTGACCCCCGGCGGATGCGCGCCGCCGCCAAGCTACTACTTGGCACCCACGACTTCCGCGCCTTCAGCGGCACTCACGCGCAGGGGATGGAACACGAGAACCCCGTAAAGGACCTCCGGCGGCTCGATATCGCGGTACGCGGAGAGCGGATCACTATCACAACCGAGGCGAGCGGCTACCTCTATAAGATGGTGCGCCGGCTGGTCGGAGGCCTGATGCGCGTCGGCGAAGGCAAACTGCCCCCCGAGCGGCTCGCGGCCTACCGCGACGAAGGCATGATCACGGCGGAGATCCCGACCGCCCCGGCGCGCGGGCTCTTCATGGAGAAGGTCTTCTACGACCCCGCGGACCTCAAGGTGCGACGCCGACCTTAAGCGGGCATTAAGCCCCGAAAATAAACTCAGCAGTTGTCGGCAACTTGGGCGGTTGGACGGTTTTAGTTGAGAGAGTCCACCGCCATGTCCCACCCCCTCCCCGCCCTCCTCCTCGGCCTGGCCACCCTCGGGCCGCTCCTCGGCGCCGACGCCGCCAAGTCGACCGGCCCCGGACTCCCCGACGTACCTGCGCTCTTCGACAAGCGCGCCTTGGTCAAGCCGATCACCGAGCTCGAAGGCACGCTTACCGACGGCTCCAAGTCCATCGTCTACAAGATTGTCGTGCGCTCCCTGCCGCCGGACCATGAGATGGGCCCGTGGGCCCCGGCGACCCTGAAGGACAAAGGCGGCTTCTGGGAAGATACCGTGGATAAGAAGCTCTACCGCGTCGACGCAGACTACCTGAAGATGCTCAACAAACGAGGCTGGGACATGTTCGAGGCCGACGGCACCGTCCACCGCACCAAGGACCGCACCGAGTTCGACAAGGTCGCCCGTCAGGAGCTGGGCGGCTGGACCTTCGAGCAAGCCAAGGCTAGCGGGGTGGTCAACTCGATCATCGAACTGAAGCCCCTCGAGCAGATCGTCACGATCTTCCTGCCGAAGAATCCGAAGGCCACCGCCAAGGTCACCCCACTCCGTCAGGCCAGGTTCTCCCCGCGCTCCGGCCTCGGACTCAGCGTCAACGGCATCCGCTTCTTCCCGCCGGAGCCGGTCGGCCGGATCACGGCCTTCCATAACATCGCCCCGCTGGACCCGCAGGGTGGCCACACGGGCTTCGGTCATGAATACCACTACCACCGCGCCCCTTCCGTGATGAACGAGGACAAGTCGGGCAAGATTGTGGGCTTCGCGTTGGACGGCTTCGCCATCCGCGGGCCGACGGAGACCGACGGCAGCAAGCCGAAGGGGCTGGATAGCATCAGCGGTCACGAGCACGACGGCCTGCCGTACCACTACCACGTCAGCGACCAGTGGCCCTACGTGGTCAGCGGCTTCAAGGGCCCGCTCGGCACGGCCGGCCTGGGCGACCTGGACAAGTGCGACGCCACCCAGTCCTCCGGCGGTCCCGGCGGCGGCGGCGAAGGCAAGGGCGGCAAAGGCGGCAAGAAAGGTCCTCCGGGCGGCGGCAACGGCGGCCCGCCCGGCGGTGGCCCTCCGGGCGGCAAATAAATATCCACGATGATACGCGTCACGCTGTTCCTCCTGCTGGGCCTGCTCCCGGTCTTCGCCCAGAAAGCGCCCAGACCGACGAACGTGCTCGTGCTCGTCGCGGATGACCTAGGCTGGAACGGAGTCAGCTACCACAACCCGAAGATGACGACGCCGGCGCTGGCTAAGCTGGCGAAGGAAGGCGTGCAGCTCGAACGGTTCTACGGTTATCCGGTCTGCAGCCCGGCCCGCTCCGCGCTGCTGACGGGGATGATGCCCCGCCGCTTCGGCGTCGTCGACGTGATCGGACCGGGTCAGCAGGGGATCCCCCAAGGCACCGCCACGCTCGCGTCCACGCTGCAGAAAGCGGGCTATGCGACCTCGCTGATCGGCAAGTGGCACCTCGGTACCAACCCCGGGCCGCTCGGACACGGCTTCGACCATTTCTACGGTTTCACGGGGGCCGAGCTGGATTACTTCAAGCACGTCGACCAACGCGGCAAGCCTGACTGGTGGCGCGACGGCAAACCGATCGAGGAGGCAGGCTACACCACCACGCTGTTCGCCGACGAGGCCATCAAGCAGCTCAAGCAGCGCGACCCGCGGAAGCCTTTCTTCCTGGAGGTGGCCTTCAATGCGCCGCACGCGACCCTGGCCGCCCCCCCGGAACTCCTCGCGAAACACCAGACCGATGGGCTCTACGGCGCCGTGGTTGACGGACTCGACCAAGGCATCGGCCGCATCCTAGCGACGCTGGATGAACAAGGCCTGCGCGCGACCACTTTGGTGATCTTCTGCTCCGACAACGGCGCTTCGCGGCGGATGAGCTCCAACACCCCGCTGAACAGCGGTAAGGATACAGTCTTCGAGGGCGGCATCCGCGTCCCCGCCATCGTGCGCTGGCCGGGCAAGGTGCCCGCCGGAGTGCAGAGCCAACAGCCGGTCGCGATGCACGACCTCTTCCCTAGCATCCTCGCCGCGCTCGGCCTGACGACCGCCAAGGAGCTCAAGCTCGATGGTACCGATCAGTGGCCCGCTTTGGTCGCCGGCAAGACCCTGCCCCGCCCCGCCTTCCTCATCGCCTCCCACGACATCGCCTGCTTCGACGGCGACTGGAAACTGATCGAAGCCGGCGACGGGAAACGTTCCCTCTTCAACCTCGCAAAGGATATCGGCGAGTCGAAGGATCTCGCCGGCGAACAGCCCGAGATGCTGAAGGCGCTGGGCGCCAAGTTGGACGAACTCAAGAAAGGCCTCCCCGCGGCCGCGGAGCGCCGCGGCGTCGGACCAGGCAAGGGCCCCGGGGCCGGCAAAGGCCCGCCCGGCAAAGGCAAAGGCTTAGCAAAGTGACGGCTTAATCTTCCCTTAAGTCGTCCTCGGTTATCCTGTCCACATGTCCGTCCTCGGCTCCTGGCTCGCCGCCACGCTCGCCTGCCTGGCCACGCTCGCCCTGCCGGCCGCCGGGGAGACCCGCGCCAAGGGAGGCCAAGGGGGCGAGATGGCGAAAGGCGGGGTCGACCTGGTCGCCGCCGCCAAGCCGCATCCCGGCCCGTCTCCGGCCTTCACGCTGACCAGCCCCGCCGTGAAGGATGGTGGTGCCCTCCCGACCGAGTTCACGGGCGACGGCGCCGGCGCCAGCCTGCCGCTGAGCTGGAGTAATGTGCCGCGTGGCACTGTCTCGCTCGCGCTGGTGATGCACCACCTGGACCCGGAGGGAAAGACGAAGGTCTACTGGCTGGTGGTCGACATCGACCCGAAGACGACTTCCGTCGCGAAGAACGCCCCCGACTTCGGACGACTGGGCCTGAGCACCGTCCATGACCGCGTCGAGTATGCCCCACCCCACTCCAAGGGCCCGGGTCTCAAGAAGTACGTCCTCACCCTGTTCGCGCTATCCGCCAAGCCCAACCTACCCGACGCCGCTCAACCGATCTCGCTCGAGACCTTGCTTCCCGTGATGAAGGGAAAGATCCTTGGCGCCGCCGACCTCACGGTCACCTACACCCGACCCACCGGGGCGTCCGACGAGCCAGCGAAGCGTCCGGCCCGGCCGGGACCGCCGCGACCGGCCGGCGGTAAAGGCGACTAACCAATCGCTTGCGGGTTGCCTGCGAGCAGGCCGGCGGCTACTCCCTGCGCGTGACCTTCCTGCGTCCGGTTTTCCTCGCCTGCGTCGCGTTCCTCGCGGCCACGTTGTCCGCCCATCCCGAATGGAAACCGGCTTACTGCGTCGGCGTGATCGAGGATGAGCGCTTCGACCTGACCATCAAGTTCGATGTCCCTTCCTACCTCGTCGGCAAGCACCCGAAGGAAGCCACCGTCAAGGAACTCGATGACCTGATGTTCGACTCCGGCCGGCTGCCCGCCGCCTACGCGCGCGAGCCGGCGGAGTTCCTGCGCGGAGTCCGCGTCCTCGTCGACGGGAAGGAGACGCCGGTTGAGCTCGTCGCGTTCCCGACCGCAGTCGAGGTCAAGGCCCAGTCCGCCAAGCAAGGCGAGGAGGAGCGCTACCCGGTCCTGCTCAACGCCAAGCTGCGTACCCGGATCCCCCGCGACACGGCCAAGGTGGAGGTGATGTTCCCGTCCGCCCTCGGGACGGTGCTCACCAACCTGCGCCGCGGGATGGATTCGCAGGTGGTCATGAACGTGGCCCCGGGTGAGCGCGGCGAGTTCATCATCGGCGAGGTGCGCCTCACCCTCGGCGACTTCCTCCGCGAGGGCTTCGTGCACGTCATCCCCGACGGTTGGGATCACTGCCTCTTCATGCTGGCGATGTTTCTCGGGGCCGCCTCCCTCGCCCAGGCCCTGACGCGCTCCCTCGTCTTCACCCTCGGCCATGCGCTCACGCTCGGGCTGGTCGCCGCCGGCCAGCTACCCCCGGTGGGCGACTGGATCGAACCCGTGATCGCGGCCACCATCGGCGCCGGCGGGGTCCTCGCCTGGAGGAACCGCGGCGCGAGCCGACCCGGGAACTCGGCGCCCCTGCTGCTGATTCCCCTCATCTTCGGCCTCGTGCATGGGCTCGGTTTCGCCGCCGCGGTCACGGATCAGCTGGACGGCTGGGGACGCACGCAGGTCGTCCAGCTGCTCATCGGCTTCAACGTCGGGGTCGAGGCGGCCCAGGTCGCGGTCATTCTCGCGGCCGCCGTGCTCCTGAGTCTCGCCGTCAAGGCCCGCGCCAACGAGTCGCTGCTGCGCCGCGCGCTCGGCGCCGCGATCGCCCTCGCCGGTTTCAGCCTGATGGCCTGGCGCTGTTGGGAGCTCCGGTTCGGCTGAGACCGCTCAGAGGCGACCGACCGGACGCTTCCCGGCGTCGAGGGCGGCGCGTTCCTTCGCCGCCAGCTCCTTCAGCTGCGTCACGACTTCCGGGTGGGCGTCCTTGACGTCGTTGCGCTCGGCGGGATCGGCCTCGAGGTCGAACAGCGCGAAACCGATTTCTTTCTGCTGGGTCTTCATCGGGCCGCCGTCGTGTTCGGCGGGCTTCATGTCGTCGTAGCTGCGGTACGTGTGCGGCAGATGCAGTTTCCAGCGGCCTTGCCGGATCGCCTCCAGCTTGTCGCCGTAGTAATAAGGGAAGACCTCGCGCGCCACCGCGCTCTCGCCACGCAGGACCGGCAGGAAGGTGCGTCCGTCGATGGGCTTGGCCGGCGCCGGGGCGCCGCAGGCTTCGACCAACGTCGGCAGTAGGTCGAGATTCGCCGCGACCGCCCGGGTGGAGGAAGCGGGCTTCACCTTGCCCGGCCAGCGGATGATGAAAGGCACGCGCACGCCGCCCTCCCAGGTGGTGCCCTTGCCCTCGCGCAGACCGCCCGTCACGCCGGCATGACGTCCGAAGTTAAGCCAAGGCCCGTTGTCGCTGGTGAAAATCACGATCGTATCCTGCGCGAGCCCCTTGCTCTCCAACGCATCGAGGACCCGACCGACGGTATCATCCAGCTCCGCCAAGGTATCCGCGTAAGGCGTCGGCCCCTTGCCCTTGAAATCCTTGGAAGCGCCGAGCGGGGTGTGCGGCATCGACGTGGCCAGGTACAGGAAGAAGGGGCGGTCGATGGTATCCCGGATGAACTTCGTCGCGCGGAAGCCCTGCCGGACCGTCAGGAGATCCATATCTACCCAGTCCTCCAGCTCGCCGAAGGGCACGCCATCAACGATGCGCGGAAGCTTCGGGTACATCTTCTTGCGGGATACGTCCCCCGGGTAATACCCCAGCGGCCACATGTCGTTGGAATAGGGAATGATCAGCGACTCATCGAACCCTTGCTTGTTCGGCAGGAAGGTCAGGGCGTCGCCGAGGTGCCACTTGCCGACCACGCCGGTGCGGTAGCCGGCGCGCTGGAAGAGCTCCGCCACGGTCTCCTCTTCGTTATTGAGACCGAGCTTGGAGGCGGGCGGCAAAGCGGTCCCGCCCAGCCCCAGCCGATTGGGATAACAACCCGTCAGCAAGGCGCAGCGGGAGGAGGTGCAGACCGCCTGGGCCACGTAGAACTGCTCGAAGCGCATTCCCTGTTTGGCCAGCTGGTCGATCCGCGGCGTCTTGTTCTGGGTGGAACCGTAGCAACCGAGGTCACCCCAGCCAAGGTCGTCGGCCATGATGAGCACGACATTGGGCGGCTTAGCCAGCAACGAGCTGGCAAAAGCAATAAATAAGAGCCAGGCCGGGGTGCAGCGCATGTAGTCCTTCTAGGCCACACCACGCTGATTCCAAGCCCTTATTAGGCGAGGGGACGCGACGCCTTCAGACCTGCAAACCGAGTTCCTTGCAGACGGCGGGGTGCTTCCGGGCCTTGGCCTTGAACTCATCGACCGAGAAATCCGCCACGATGAAGTCGCCGTAGCGGAGGCTCGGACACTTAGACTGCCCCGTCAGGGCGACCAGCTGACGCATTTCATGCATGCTGGCCACGACATCGCGGACGTCGAGCTTGACGCCTTGGGCCTCGAAGAAGGCCAGCGCCTCCGTGCACCAGGGGCATCCCGGCTTGGTGTAGAAAATCGGCAACGGCTGCGGCATGCCCCGAGCCAAGCGGCCGCGGGGCCCCCTGGCAAGCCCCGGCCCGGTTGGCGCGTTGACAGCCCCGCGGACCGGAGCCAGAAAACGCCCCTTCCCATGGAAACCATCCACGGCGCCCCTTCCTTCGTCCTGCGCACCCCCGAGGTCGAGCTCGCGGTGACCCGCACCGCCGGCCACCTCGCCCCGGTTCGCTTTCACCTCGGCGCCCTGACGGCGTCGCCCTACTCGCTCTCGCCCTGGACGCCGACGGAGATCGACCCCTCCTTACCCAACCTCCTGCTCTACCTCCGCGGAGACTTCCTGTGCCTCCCCTTCGGCGGCCAGCAGAGCGGCCCGCCCCACGGCGACGTCGCCAACGCCGACTGGTCCCTCGTCGAACAGACCGGCAACCGCCTCCGCCTCCGCCAGACGGGCGCCGACACGGGCGCGACCGTGACGAAGACGCTGTCGCTGGTCCCCGGACACCACGCGGTCTACGCGGAGCATGTGATCGAGAACCTCTCTGGCCGCTGGAACTACGGCAACCACCCGGTCCTTGACCTTTCAGCCGTACCGGAAGGGACCGGTCGCATCGCGACCAGCGCTTTCCGGTTCGGCTCGGTTTACGCCGGCGAATTCTCCAACCCCGCCAACGGCGAGTCGGGCGCCCTCCGGCCCAACGCCCGCTTTTCCCACCTGGCGGCGGTGCCGACCAAGTCGGGCATGGACACCGACCTGACCCGCTACCCCGCTCGCCCCGGCTACGATGACCTGATCATGCTGGTCAACGCCCCCGCGACGGAGGAGCAGCCGTTCGCCTGGACGGCCGTCACCTTCCCGGGCTATGTCTGGTTCCAGCTGAAAGATGTCGCCGACTTCCCGGCCACGTTGTTCTGGCTCTCCAATGGCGGGCGCCCGGGCCACCCTTGGGAAAAGCGCCACCTGGGTCGCCTCGGCCTCGAGGAGGTCTGCTCGCACTTCTGCGACGGCGTCGATAGCGCGCGCGAGGATCGCCTGGCCGCCGACGGCGTCCCGACCAGCCGCGAATTCCACGCCGGCACCCCGGTGCGTCTGGCCATCATCCAGGGCGCCGTGGCGATCGGCCAGTCCTTCGGGCAGGTCCGCTCCATCACCCCAGCCGGACCGGAGGCCGTCCGGATCACGGGCGAAAACGGCCAAACCCTTGAAGTCCCCCTTAATTGGGGCTTTTTGAAAGCCTGAGGCCCGCTGACTCAATTCTTGTCCCCGCCCGCCGACTCCCCTAAATCCCACTTCCCCTCCCTTTCCCCCTCCCTCATGTCCTCCCCCAAGATCGTCCAAGACTTGTCCACCAAGAAGAGCGGCGTCGCCCCGCTCGTGGCCAAGGAAATCGCCCGTACCGGCGGCCTGCTCCGCCTCGCCCCGTGCTGGGTGCCCCGCTCCTTCCTGCAGCCGGGCAAGCGCCTCAAGTTGCACCCCGATGACCTCTACGCGTTCGGCCTGAGCCGTGGCGGCATCGACGAGCGGTGGTTCGCCTCCACGACCGAAGCCGCCAACGACAACCGCACGGTCGACGAAGGCCTCTCCTACGTCGTCATCGGCAACACCCGCTTCACCCTGCACCAGGCCGTCAAGGAATGCGGCGCCGCCCTCATCGGTTCCAAGATCTGGAGCAAGTATAAGAAGTGGCCCGTCTACTCCAAGTTCTTCGACAACATGGGTCCGATCCCGCACCACATGCACCAGAACGCCAAGCAGGCCAAGCTGCTCGGCCTCGAAGGCAAGCCGGAGTCGTACTACTTCCCGCCCCAGCATAACAACGTCGGCAACAACTTCCCCTACACGTTCATGGGCTTCGAGCCCGGCACGACCAAGGCCCAGGTCCGCGAGTGCATCGCCAACTGGCACAAGGGTGACAACAAGATCCTCGCCCTCTCCAAGGCGTACAAGCTCGAGCCCGGCACCGGCTGGCTCATCGACCCCTGCATCCTCCACGCTCCAGGTTCGCTCTGCACTTACGAGCCGCAGTGGGGTTCCGACGTGTTCGGCATGTACCAGAACCTCGTCGAAGGCCGCGAAGTGCCGTGGGCCCTCCTCGTCAAGGACATGCCCAAGTCCAAGCATCAGGACGTCGACTTCATCGTGGA
This sequence comes from uncultured Opitutia bacterium, assembly GCA_903882335.1. Classification (GTDB taxonomy): domain Bacteria; phylum Verrucomicrobiota; class Verrucomicrobiia; order Opitutales; family UBA953; genus UBA953. Next base: position 34,094 of record CAIRWP010000153.1, read on the forward strand.
CCAGCTCGACTGGGACAAGAACGTCGACCCGAATTTCAAGGACAACCACTACCTCGAGCCCGTCGTCTCCGTCGAGGGCAAGGGCTTCGTGGACAAGTGGATCGTCTACGGCAAGGTCGACAAGTTCCAGTACTTCACCGCGAAGGAGCTGACCGTCGAACCGGGCGCCGAGTGCGTCATCACGGACAAGGGCGCCTACGGCCTGATCTGCGTCCAGGGGTCCGGCACCATCAACGGCGAGGTCCTGAACAGCCCGAAGCTCATCCGCTTCAACGAACTGACCGAGGACGAATACTTCTGCACCGAGGACGGCGCCAGGAAGGGCGTCACCTTCCGCAACACCTCCACCACCGAGCCGCTGGTCTGCCTGCGCTACTTCGGCCCGGAAGTGAACCCGGACGCCCCGGCCATGGGCGCCTACAAGAAGGCCAAGAAGAAGTAAGCCTTCGCCCACCACCCCCTCACCCCACCCCACCGTCATGAAACTGCACAACGCGATGTGGCCCGGCCTCGTCGGCAAGGAGCCCAACACCGACCACCCCCCGATCGCCCTCGAGCGCATGCTCGACATGACCGTCGCCGCCAACGTCGACGGGCATAAGTTCGACGGCGTCGACCTGTTCCTGTTCCACCCGCACACCGACCCCGACATCTCGACCGACGCCCTCAAGGCGATGGCCGACCAGATCGCGGGCCGCGGCCTCAACGTCGGCTCCCTCGTGGCGCCGGTCTGGGGTGGCACCGTCGGCGACTCCGCGATGGGCACCGACGAGCAGCAGAAGAAGTTCCTCCTCGCCATCGAGAAGGCCTGCCGCATCGCCCAGCAGCTCAACCGCCATGGCGTCCGCAAGTACGGCCTCATCCGCGTGGACTCCGCCGAGTTCGGCGTGGCCAAGTGGCGCGAGAACCCGAAGGCCAACACCGCCCGCATCGTCGACACCTTCAGGAAGGCCGCGCAGATCGCCGCCGACCACGGCGAGCGCCTCGCCGCCGAAGGCGAGATCTGCTGGGCCGGCATGCACTCCTGGAAGGCCATGCTCGACACCCTCGAAGGCGTCGGCATGCCCAAGCATTTCGGCTTCCAGGCCGACCTCGCCCACACCTACCTCTACCTGATGGGTTACAACGAGCCCGAGGCCGCCCTCCTTAAGGAAGGCTACACCCCGGAGCAGTTCTGGCCCGCCTACCGCGAGATGGTCTCCAAGCTCCGCCCCTGGACCTACGACTTCCACGTCGCCCAGAACGACGGCACCGTGCACGGCACCGGCTCACACGAGAAGACCGGCCGCCATTGCCAAGCCGACGACGTCAACGGCAAGCTCGACATCGCCGCTTGCGCCAAAGTCTGGCTCGAAGGCGCCGCGGGTCGCGGCATGCAGCACATCTGCTGGGATGGTTGCATGTTCCCGAACGCCACGCTCGAGAACCCGAAGACCTGGAACACCATCCTCTCCGCGATGGTCAAGGTGAAGAAGGCACTCTGAGCCGCCGACCTACCCGCCAACCGCTTACCGCCTACTCCTAACATCATGTCTAAAGCCATTCGCATCGGTCTCATCGGTTACGGCTTCATGGGCCGCACCCACTCCAACGCCTACTCCCAGGTCGGTCACTTCTTCCCGAAGGACAA
>CAIRWP010000154.1 GCA_903882335.1 uncultured Opitutia bacterium
CCCGTCAGCCCGGCCGAGGAGGTGCGTTTCCTGCCGGTGATCCAGAACGCGCTCAAGACCGGGAGTTCGTTCGCCGAGGCGATGGTCGCCGGCTACACCGCCGTCCTGAGCTCGCCGGGCTTCCTCTACCTGCAGGATAAACCCGGCCGTCTCGACGACGTGGCCTTGGCCGAGCGGCTGAGCTTCTTCCTCTGGAACTCCGGCCCCGATGCCGAACTTCGCCGGCTCGCCGTGGAGGGCAAACTGCGCGACCGCGCCGTGCTGCGGGCGCAGGTGGACCGCCTGCTCGATGACCCGCGCTCCCGGCGGTTCGTGGACGCGTTCCTCGACTACTGGCTCGACCTGCGCAAGGCCGGCGTGACCAACCCCGACGAGAACCTTTATCCCGATTACTACCTCGACGATCACCTCGCCGAGTCCTGTGTCGACGAGAGCCGCGCCTTCTTCGCCGAGCTGCTGCGGGGCGACCTGCCGGCCCGCCACGTCGTCGCCTCCGATTTCGTCTTCGTGAACGAACGGCTCGCCGCGCTGTACGGTCTGCCGGGCGTCGTCGGGGCGAAGTTGCGCAAGGTGACCTTGCCGAAGGACAGCGTCCGCGGCGGCTTCCTGACGCAGGCCAGCGTCCTCAAGGTGACCGCTAACGGCACCACCACCTCGCCCGTCGTGCGCGGCGCCTGGATCATGGAGCGCCTGCTCGGTCGCAAGCCGCCGGCCCCGCCGCCCAGCGTGCCGGCGGTGGAACCCGATATCCGCGGCGCGACGACGATCCGCCAGCAGCTCGACCGGCATCGCACCCAGGAGTCCTGCTCCGCCTGCCATACCAAGATCGACCCACCGGGCTTCGCCTTGGAGAGCTTCGATATCTTCGGGGGCTTCCGGACCAACTACCGGGCCATCGACGGCAAGACCAAGGACGTCGGCATCGGCAAGAACGGCCAGAAGTTCGCCTTCCATCAGGCCTTGCCGGTGGAGTCTTCCGGCGAGCTGGATGGGCGCAAATTCGCCGCGATCCGCGATTTTCGCCAAGTCGTCCTCCGCGATGAGCGACAGCTCGCCCGGAACCTGGTCGGCCAGTTCGCGGTCTTCGCGACCGGCGCCCCCGTCGGTTTCGCCGACCGGCCCAAGGTCGAGGCCCTGCTCGATGCGGCGGCCCCCCGCGGTTATGGCGTCCGAAGCCTGGTCCACGGGCTTGTCACCAGCGATCTCTTCCTCAATAAGTAACCTGTCCCCATGAGCTCCCCTGCCGGTTTCACCCCTGCCCAGGCCCCCCGTGTCGCCTTCCGCCGCGCGCTGGACCGTCGCCGTTTCCTCGCGGGCGCCGGCGTGCTCCTGACGTTGCCGCTGCTGGACGCGATGACCCCGGCCTTCGCGGCCGCGCCCGCGGCCTCGGCCAATCCCGGCGGCAAGCCCCGCCGTATGCTCGGCATCTGCAATAACCTCGGCCTCGTGCCCGAGTATTTCTTCCCCAAGGGCGCCGGGGCCGACTACAAGTCGTCCGTCACCCTCGAACCGCTCCAGGCGCATCGCCGGGATTTTTCGGTCTTCTCGGGCGTCTCCCACCCGGACGTGGACGGCGGTCACCCGGCGGACAATTGCTTCCTGACCGCCGCGCCGCACCCGAGCAGCGGCGGCTTCCGCAACACCATTTCCCTCGACCAGTTCGTCGCGGAGCGGGTGGGGCACCTGACGCGTTTCCCGTCGATGACCCTCGGGGTCAATTGCGCCCGCGGTTCCCGGAG
>CAIRWP010000155.1 GCA_903882335.1 uncultured Opitutia bacterium
CACACGGGTGGGCTGCTCGATATTCCGGAGGCCTCGGTCTGGCGGCCCTTTTCTTCGCATGAGGCGGTCCGGCAAGAAGCCCTTTCCGCCTGCGCTCCGCTCAAGGGTATCTTGGCCGGTCAATTTCCCGACGACCTTCCTGGCCGGCCGGGCGCGTCCTTCTCCGCACGGCTTCGCGACGTGGAAGCGGCGCCCCTCATGGCTTTGCCCGTGGGTCGCTGGCCTTTCCTTTCCGTGCTGGATGGCTCCTGCCGAGATGTCTTCGGGGATGGCTCGTTGGCGACGGTCGATCTTCCCGGACACGCCCTCGGCCATTACGGCGCCTTGTTCCAGACCCAGCTGGCCGGCCGGCCGGTGCTGGTCTTGCTCTGTGGCGATGCGGTCTGGGACGAGCGAGAGCTGACGGCGGCCTGGATGCGTGGCCCGGCGGCGCTGTTCGGATTCCGCTCCCTGAGAGAGGCGGCGAAAACCACCCGGTTGCTCCGTCGCTTATCCGCGGCCGCCCAGGCCTGTGGTAGGGAGCGTGACCTTTATGTGCTGCCGACGCACTGCCGATTGGCGGCGAATCGCTTCGTCGCCGCCGGCGGGCTCGATTGATCGTCGACTGCAAGGCCTACGGGGATTCCGTCAAAATCTACGACTTCGAATAAGCCTTACGGCTTATCGATAAATCAGGCGCCGCTCTCCGGCGCCTTTTTTGTTCTCATGGGTCCGGTTCCTCGCCGAACCATCCGCTCAGCCGAGCAAAGGATGGATGTCGGTCCAGGGACGGCGAACGGCCTTCAAGTAGGCGTCGATTTCGCCCAGGCGCAATTCCTGCCAGTGGCTTGATTCGATGCGTGACACGGTGGATTGGTTAACGCCCATTCGTTCGGCTACCTGTGACTGGGTCTGGCCTGATTCCGCCCGCATCACCTCGAGGGCGGAGGAAAGCCTCGTTCTTGCTTCGGATTGCTCGAGCTTGGCCATCTCAGCGGGAGAGTAGCCGAGCCGCCGGGCCAGTGACTTCAAGTCACGGGTATGGGTCTTGGTCTTCATGCCCTTGATGGTGCCGGACCAGCCACTCGTGGCAATATGCAATATCTGCATATTGATTGGGTTTAACCCCTAGGCGGATCAGCCAAAGTTCGTGCGTCGCCGGGTCGGGCCAGAAGTAGAGTCGTACCTCGGCCAGGTTGGAACGCCCCGCTTGTTCGACGGCCAAGATGCCGCGGCCTTCGGGGTGTATCCATCCGGGCAGGTTAAAGCCGCGTGCGAGCAGCGGGTTATTCAGCCATTTCTCGAGGTAACAGTGGATTCGGATGATGGCTTGGTCGCAGCTTTCGGGGTGGCGCTTGTGCCACTTCCGGAAATTCCGTTCGAAGTCGGGGTCGAATTGAATCGTCCATTCTTCTTCCATGGAGGCGAAAGTTTTTCGGCCGCGAAACGCGGACGCAAACGAATCGGTCTAGGGTCTTGCTGGGGTTTCGGGCGCGGCGCGTGGAGGGCGGCGTCTTACACCGTGGCCGCCATGGGTGATCGTACCTGAATCCTTCCACCTATCAGGATGCAGGAACCATCACCCCTAAGGACGAGGTCCCGGACCTCGCAACGATGGCGAGGCGCTAAAAATCAGGACTGAACCAGATGATGAGTCTGATTGAGTCCTTCGTGCCGTAGCTTTCCGCTATGTCCCGATCGGGCCGCGACTTTTTTGTTCACTTGGCCGCCGGGCCGTCGTGCTTGGCGTGGAGGCGCTGCCAGTAGTCTTTCCAGTACTTGTCGTAGTAGTCCTGGGCGGCGGCGTCGATGTGCGGGAGTTTCTTCACCTTGGGGGCCGTGGTCGGGTCATAGCCGACGAGGTGCCCTTGGCCGGCCCGCTGCCGCGGCGAGACGAACCGCCAGGGGGTGTCGCCCATGACCTCGGCGCAGAGCGCGGCGAGCGGCGGGTCGTAGGCCTTGAGCTGGTCGCGCGTGCGCAGCTGGCTATGGTCGTGGTCCATGGTCCGGTTGGTGTCGAACCAGTCTTGCACGCCCTCGGCCCAGTACTCGGCGGGGTTGGTCGACGCGTAGCAGGCCTTGGAGCCGCCGAAGACGATGAGCACCTTATCCTCCTGGGTGACCGTCACCCGGGAGTGGCTCGCACGGCCGTTCACCAGGATGTCGCCGCCGTCGAGGCACTTCGCCAGGAAAGTCCGCGGCTGGTCGGGGAAGGCCGCGACGAGCGCGTCGAGGAGGCTGACCGGGGTGGCGCTTGCGACGCGCCGGAAACGCTGGGCGGCATAGCCGTCCTGGTAGCGGCCGGCCTGCTTCGATTGCTCGAACGAGGCCTTGGCGCGGGCGTGCATCTCCGGCGTGAAGCCGGCGCCTTGGATCACGTGGCCGAACTCATGGATAAGAATGCTCTCCATCTGCATGCCGCCTTCGTACTCCATCACGTCCTCTTCGGCGAAGAGTACGACTTGCCGGCCATCGACGCGGGTCAGGAAACCGCGCTGGCGCCAGTTATAGAAGTCCAGTTCCTTGCCCGTCTTGTCCGAGGCGAACTGCGGCACGTCGGAGGTGAGTTCGTCATGCGCGACGATCACGCAGAGGACCTTCCGCGCGCGGATCCGTTCGGCGACGTCTGGTCGCAGCGTGCGCATCACCTGGCTGAACTGGTAGGCGGCCTCGCGGTGCGTGTGGTCGGCGACCTTGCCCGACGTCGCGATCAGGATGCCTTCCGCCAGCGTGGCCTTGCGGTAGAACTTGAGGTCCAGCTTGTAGTCGGCCGCCTGCTCCGCCGTGAGTACGGGGACCGGGGCGAGGGTCGACTCGGACGTGGCGCGGCAGGCGGTGAGGGCGGCTACCAGGGCGAGGAGGAGCGTCGGGCGAAGCATGGGGTGCCCTGAGTAAGGAGGGCCGGTGGATGGTGGCAAACCAAGCCTCGCCCGCTGAAGGGTCAAACTTACAGGAAGGCCTCGGTGAGATGCGATGAGGGCCGGGGCTGGGGCCGGGGCTAGGGCTCGGGAGATGCGATCAAGCCAGGTGAGAGGTCATGCGAGGGGCAGCTTTCTTTCCCCAACCGCCAACCGCCAACCGCTAACTCCTAACCGCTAGCCCATTGTAAACCTCCCCCTAGTTCGGGCTTAACAATGGGCTTGGCCGGGCTTAGAACCGGGGAGTGCCGACTGCCCCCGCAGCCCACCCGTCCGCCTCGGACGCCCTTGATGCCGCCGACCGGCGCTTCGGGTGGCACCCGTTCACCCAGATGCGGGAGTATCAGGACAACCCGCGGCTGCACCTGGTCCGCGGCGAGGGTAACTGGCTGATCGACGGGGAAGGGAAGCGCTACCTCGACGGCAACGCCTCGGTCTGGACGAATGTCCATGGCCACAATGACCCAGACCTGAACCGGGCCCTCCGTGAGCAGGCCGAACAGGTCGCGCACGTCACCCTCCTCGGGCTCAACCACCCGGTCGCGACCGAGCTCGCCGCCGATCTCGCCGGGCTCACCGGTGGCGCGCTCCCCCGCTGCTTCTTCTCCGACAACGGCAGCAACGCCGTGGAGGTGGCCCTGAAGCTCTCGTTTCAATACTGGCAACTCGTCGGCCAGCCCGCCAAACGCGGGGTGATCTCGATGGAAGGCGCCTACCATGGCGATACCTTCGGCACGATGGCGGTCGGCGCCCGTTCCGAATTTCACCGTCGGTTCAACCCCTGGCTCTTCGCCGCGCAGACTTTCCCGGCGCCGACGCACTCCGAATGCGCGGGACAGGTGGCCCGTTCCGACGCCACCGCCTCGCTGGCCGCGCTGCAGGCGCTCCTGGAGCGCGATGCCGCCACGACGGCCTGCGTGATCCTCGAGCCTCGTGTGCAGGGCTCCGCCGGGATGGTCCAACAGCCCGCGGGCTTCGTGCGGGCCGTCGCCGACCTGTGCCGCACCCATGGCGTCCACCTCATCCTCGATGAAGTCTTCACGGGCTTCGGCCGGGTCGGGGCGCTCACCGTCGCCGAGTTCGAGAGCGTCATCCCGGATTTCCTCTGCCTGGCGAAAGGGCTCGCCGCCGGCTACTTGCCGCTCGCGGCCACGTTGACGTCGGAGTCGATCTACGCCGCCTTCCTCGGCAAGTTCTCGGAAGAGCGGACCTTCTTCCACGGCCACACCTTCTCGGGCAACCCGCTCGGCTGCGCCGTCGCCCGCGCTTCGCTGCGCAAACTGAAGCCCATGCTCGCCTCCGGGCAGGTCGCCGCCCGCGCCCAGCTCCTCGGCCAGGAGATGCAGGCCGCGTTCGCCGGCCACCCGCACGTGCGGACCTTCCGGCAGCTCGGCCTCACCGGCTCCGTCGAGTTCCAGCCCGCCCGCGCCGACCGCTGGCCGACCGATACCCGCGCCGGTTATCAGGTCGCCCTCGCCGCTCGCCGGCACGGGCTCATCATCCGCCCGCTCGGCGACTCGATCCTGTTCGTCCCGCCCATCTCCATCCAGCCCGACGAAGTGAAGCACCTCGTCCGCGCCGTCCGCCTCGCGATGGAGGAGACCCTTCCCAAAATCTAAGCAGACTAGGGCAGCACACGGTGCTGCCCCTACCTGAAGTAACTTCCCAACCGCCAACCGCTAACCACCAACCCCCTTTCCCAACATGCCCACCCTCGCCGACGCCCGAGCGCTCTACGACCTGCCGCTCAACACCCTGATCTTCAAGGCCCAGCAGGCCCACCAGACCCACCAGGACCCGGCGGGCGTGCAGCTGTGCACGTTGAAGTCGATCAAGACCGGCGCCTGCCCTGAAGATTGCGCCTATTGCCCGCAGTCCATCCACAACCAGACCGGCCTCGAGACCGAAGCCCTCATGGAGACCCAGGCGATCCTCGCCGACGCCCGTAAGGCCAAGGCCGGCGGCGCGACCCGTTTTTGCATGGGCGCCGCCTGGCGTCGCGTGAACGACGGCAAGCAGTTCGACAGCGTCCTGAACACCGTCTCGGGCGTGAAGGAGCTCGGCCTCGAAGTCTGCTGCACCCTCGGGATGGTCAGCGAAGCGCAGGCCGCCCGCCTCAAGCAGGCCGGTTGCGACGTCTACAACCACAACCTCGACACCTCGCGCGAACACTACTCCAAGATCATCACGACCCGCACGTATGACGACCGTCTCCAGACGCTCTCAAACGTCCGTAAGGCCGGTCTCGAAGTCTGCTCCGGCGGCATCATCGGCATGGGTGAGACGGTCGACGACCGCCTGAAGATGCTCGTCGAGCTGGCCTCCCTCGACCCCCAGCCCGACTCCGTGCCGATCAACGCCCTCGTCGCCGTGGAAGGTACGCCGCTCGCCGGCCGCAAGTTCGTCGACACGATCGAGTTCGTCCGCACCGTCGCCGTCGCCCGCATCCTGATGCCGAAGGCGATGGTCCGCCTCTCCGCCGGCCGCGCCAGCATGAACGACGAGACGCAGGCCCTCTGCTACCTCGCCGGTGCCAACTCGATCTTCCTCGGCGAGAAGCTCCTCACCACCGGCAACCCTGATATCGAGGAGGATATGAATTTGATGAAGCGTCTGGGCCTGCACCCGATGCATCCGGACGAGGCCCGTCGCATCCACCGCGGCGAGATCGCGCCGGCCGCCGCCCAGCCGGCCCCGTGGCCGAGCGTCGCGGAGTTCGCCGCCGCGAACGCCGCCGAGGAATCCTGCGGCCAAGGCGGTTGCGGTTGCAAATAAGACCGTGCCCATCCTCTTTGTCACCGGTAGCGACACCGGCGTGGGCAAGACCCACGTCGCCGGTCTGCTTGCCCGCCGGCTCGCCCGCGATGGCTTCACGCAGGTCATCAAACCGGTGGAGTCCGGCGCCGGCTTTGGTCGCCCCGCCGACGCCCCCCAGGCGGCCGGCGACTGGGCTGAGGCGCACACGCTAATCTCCCTGCCTCGTCCCATCGCCCCGCTCGCCGCCGCGAAGCAGGCCCGCAAGAAGGTCGACCTCCCCACGCTCCTGAAGCTCTACAAATCCCTCCCGCCGGCCCCTTGCCGCGTCGTCGAAGGCGCGGGCGGTGTCGCCGTGCCGCTCGACCCGTCCGGCAAGGACTGGGCCGACTTCGCCGCGGCGATCCGCCCGACGGTCGCCGTCGTGGTGGTCGCGGACCGCCTGGGCGCAATCAACCAGTCCCGCCTGGCCATCGCTTACCTGCGTCGGCGCTTCGACGGCCCCGTGGGCGTCTGGCTCAACGCGACGAAGAAGCCGTCGAAGGAGGTCGCCGCGAGCAACCGCGCCGGGCTGGCCGCCGCCGGCATCCCGCTGCTCGGCGAATCCGGCCGGGG
>CAIRWP010000156.1 GCA_903882335.1 uncultured Opitutia bacterium
ACGGCGTCGTCGCCGGCGGGTTGTTGGCGGGCAAGGTCAAGGTCCCGCTGTTGATGATCACGGTGCCTGGCGTTTGGTTGTTGGCCGGAAGACCGCCGGTGCCCCCGCTCGCCTGGCGCGCCGCCTCGGCGCGGACCATGCCGAGGCCCTGGGTGCGGATCGCCTCCATCTGTCCCATGATCGCGACCTTCTCGTCATCGGTCGCCTTCGACCACTTGGCCTCGAGTTCGCGCGTCTGCTGGAACATGCCGCGGAATTGCTCGTTCTGGAAGAGCGACCGCATCACGGCGCCGGTGCGCTCGCGATCGCCCTGGAAGATTTCCTCGAATTGCTTGCGACCGTCGTCGCGCCAGTTCCGGAACTTGGATTCGAGCGCCTCCTTGGCCGTCAGGTCGCGGGAGCGTGACTCCTTGTCCAGGTCGGGGATGACATTGGCGCTCTTGTCGAGCTTCAGGCCCTTGGCGCTGCGCACCACGGCGCCGGGGCGTTGCTCGCCGGCGGAGCCGATGGTAGCGGCGGCTGGCTGGCCGACGGGCCGGGCGGCGGGCGGCGTGGGGTCGGCGAAGTAACGGGCGACAAGGGCGATGCCGCCGGCAACGCAGATGACCGTGAGGACGAGGGTGGTCTTGGACGTCTTCATGTCGGAGGAATACGCTCATTTAACTCCGAGGTGAAGGCGAAGTTAGCCCAAAAGACGCAGGCCTCAGGGCCGGTCGGGCTTATCCCTCGACTTTGGGCGTTTTTATTAACCAATAGGAAGCCATGGCTGCCGCCCAAACCAAGCCTGCCGGACCGGTCCGGGTCATCGACTCCCACACGGGCGGTGAGCCCACCCGCGTGGTCGTCGCCGGCGGGCCTGATCTCGGCGGTGGGACGGTCCGCGAGCAATTGGAGCGCTTCCGCCGTGACCATGACCGGTTCCGCTCCGCGGTCGTCAACGAACCCCGTGGCTCGGACGTGATGGTCGGCGCTTTGCTCATCCCTCCGCACGACCCCTCTTGCCGCTTCGGGGTCATCTTCTTCAACAATGTCGACACCCTCTGGATGTGCGGGCACGGCACCATCGGCCTGGTCGCGACCCTTGCCCACCTCGGCCTGATCGGCCCGGGGGAGGTCCGCCTCGACACCGCCGTGGGCCCTGTGGCGGCGACCTTGCACGCGGACGGGACCGTCACCCTCGCGAATGTTCCCTCCTACCGCCACGCCAAGCAGGTCGCGGTCGAGGTGCCGGGCTTGGGGGTCGTTCGCGGCGACATCGCCTGGGGCGGCAACTGGTTCTTCCTCATCGAGCAGCATGGCCTGACCGTCGCCTTGGAGCACGTCGAGGCGCTGACCGACTACGCGTGGAAGGTCCGGCAGGCCCTCGGTGCCCAAGGCATCGTCGGCGCGGACGGCGGCGAGATCGACCACATCGAACTTTTCGCCCCGACCCCGACGGCGGATAGCCGGAACTTCGTGCTTTGCCCCGGCAAGGCCTACGACCGTTCGCCCTGCGGCACCGGCACCAGTGCGAAGGTCGCGTGCCTCGCCGCGGACGGCAAACTCGCCGAAGGCGCGACCTGGAAGCAGGAGAGCGTCATCGGCAGCCATTTCCTCGCCTCCTACCGCCGGCTCCCCGACGGCCAGGTCCAGCCCTTGGTGACCGGCCGCGCTTTCGTCCAGGCTGACGCTACTTTCCTGTTCCATCCGGAGGATCCCTTCGCCTGGGGCATCCGTCCCGCATGAGCGGACCGGTCGTCATCGTCGGCGGCGGGATCGTCGGCCTGAGCGCCGCCTACGAGCTCCTGCGTCGCGGGCGGTCCGTCGTGCTGCTGGAGAAGGGTGCCGCGGATCATGATTCCTGCTCGCTCGGCAACGCCGGGATGATTGTCCCTAGCCACTTCGTACCGCTCGCCGCGCCCGGCATGGTGGCGCTCGGCCTCAAGTGGATGTTCGACCGCGAGAGCCCGTTCTGGGTCCGTCCGCGCCTCGATGCGGACTTGTTCTCCTGGGGTTGGAAGTTCTGGCGCGCCTCGACCTCGGCCCACGTCGAACGCTGCACGCCCGTGCTCCGCGACCTGAACCTGCGCAGCCGCGAGATCTTCCTGCGTCACCGCGCCGAGCTGCCCACCGCCTTCGACCTCGAGGACGTGGGTTTGCTCGCCTTGTGCCGGACGCAGCAGACGCTCGACCACGAGGCGGTGTTCGCCGCGAAGTCCGACGCCGTCGGCGTGCCGACCGAGGTGCTGTCGGCCGACGAGGTCCGTCGCCGCGACCCGGGCGTCGATTACGCCATCGCCGGCGCGGTGCTGTTCACGAAGGACGCGCACCTCGACCCGCGCAAGCTGGTCGCCGTCCTGACCGCCGAGGTCACCCGCCTCGGCGGTCGCATCGTCTTCGACGCTGAGGTCACGGGCTGGAAAGGGGAGGGCGACCTCCTCCGTGCGGCCGTGACCAAGCAGGGCGAGTTCGCCGGCGAGACCTTCGTGCTCGCCGCCGGCGCCTGGTCGCCCGCCGCCGCCGCCGCCCTGGGGTTGCGCCTCCCGATGCAGGCCGGCAAGGGCTACAGCATGCGCCTCGAGCGCCCGGTCCAGCGCCCGAAGTATTGCTCGCTCCTGATGGAGGCCCGCGTCGCCGTCACGCCGATGGGCTCCGCGCTCACCGTCGGCGGCACCATGGAGATCACGGGGAACGACCTGTCCGTGAATCCCGCGCGCGTCCGCGGCATCCGCAAGGCGTTCGTCCAATACTACCCGGCCTTCAAGGAAGCTGATTTCGAGGCCCTCCCGGTCTGGTCGGGGCTCCGTCCCTGTCCGCCCGACGGCATGCCGTACCTCGGGCGCACCCGCGCCAAGCGTAACCTCGTGGTCGCCACCGGCCATTCCATGATGGGCTTGAGTCTCGGCCCCGTCACGGGTGAGATCGTCGCCCAGCTCGTCTGCGGCGAGCCCACCTCCGTCGCGCTCCGCGAGGTCGACCCCGACCGCCACGCCTGATTTTTCACCCACTATCCACCCCACCATGACCACCTCCGCCTCCAAGAAAAAAGTCCGCGCCCAATGGGAAGGCGTGATCCCCGCGATCACGACCCCCTTCCGCAAGGACGGCAAGCTCGACGCCGCCGAGATCACCCGCCAGTGCCGCTGGATGGTCGACTCCGGTTGCATCGGCATCGTCCCGTGCGGTTCGCTGGGCGAGGGCGCCACGCTCACCTACGACGAGAAGGTCGAGCTCATCCGCATCTGCGTGAAGGCCGTGCCCGGCACGCCGATCATCCCTGGCATCGCTTCCCTCTCCACCGCCGAGGCGATCGCCCTGGCCAAGGAGTCCGAGCGCCTCGGTTGCGGCGGCCTGATGGTCCTGCCGCCCTACGTGTATAGCACCGACTGGCGCGAGATGAAGGCCCACGTCTCGGCTGTCATCGCCGCGACCAAGCTGCCGTGCATGCTCTACAACAATCCGCCGGCCTACAAGACCGACTTCCTGCCGGCGCAGATCGCCGAGCTCGCCGCGGAGCACCGCAACCTGGAGGCCGTGAAGGAATCTTCCGGCGACTCCCGCCGCGTCACCGCCATCCGCCACCTCCTCGGCGGCCGCCTGACCATCCTCGTCGGCATGGATGATTGCATCCTCGAGGGCATCGCCGCCGGCGCCCGCGGCTGGATCGCCGGCCTGGTCAACGCCTTCCCGGTCGAATCCGTCGAGCTCTATGAGGCCGCGATGATCGGTGACCGTGAGACCGCGGACGAGATCTACAAGTGGTTCCTGCCGTTGCTCCGCCTCGATACCGTGCCGAAGTTCGTCCAGCACATCAAGTGGGTGCAGTCCAAGGTCCGCGGTTCCAACCCCTCGGTCCGCGGCCCGCGCCTCGCCCTTGACGGCGCCGACCTGGCCCTGGCCTCCAAGACGCTGCAGGTGGCCCTGAAGAACCGCCCGAAGATCAAGTAACATGTCCACGCCCCTTCTCGGTCTGTCCTACCTCGGCTTCGTCCGCGGTCGTCCCGGCGCCTTCAGCTGGCAGTCGTTCAACACGACGACGTGGAACCACCTCCCGGAGTTTTTCCACTCCGCCACGGCCGAGGATGTCGCCACGGCCGGAAATCTCGCCGCCGCGGCGGCCCCCGTCCTCGCCGCCCTGTCCGGCGCGGCCAAGGCCGCGTTCCTGCGCGATATCGCGATGCGGATCGAGGCCGCCACCCCGGCGCTGGCCGCGCGCGCCCAGGCGGAGACCTCCCTGCCCGAGGCCCGTTGCCTCGGTGAGATCGGCCGGACCATGGGCCAGCTCCGCCTCTTCGCCGACCTTGTCGAGAAGGGCCAATGGGTCGATGCGCGCATCGAGACCGCCAATCCTGACCGCAAGCCGCTCCCGAAACCCGACCATCGCTCGATGTGCCGCGCCCTCGGCCCGGTCGCCGTCTTCTGCGCGAGCAATTTCCCCTTCGCCTATTCCGTCGCCGGCGGCGATACCGCCTCCGCCTTCGCGGCCGGCTGCCCCGTCGTCGTGATGGCCCACCACGCCCATCCCGGCGTCGCCGACCTCATGGGTGGCCTGATCGTGGAAGCCGTGCGCGCCGCGGGCCTGCCCGAGGGTACCTTCTCGATGCTGCAGGGCGATGGTCGCGAGGTCGGCCAGCTCCTCGCCAAGCATCCCGCCATCCGTGCGATCGGCTTCACCGGCTCGCGCACCGGCGGCCGCGCCCTGATGGACACCGCCGCGGCCCGCGAGGTGCCCATCCCGGTCTACGCCGAGATGAGCAGCATCAACCCCGTCGTCCTCCTCGAGGGCGCCCTCGCCGCGCGTGGCGAAGCCATCGCCACCGGCCTCGGGGCGACCTGCACGTTGGGTGTCGGCCAGTTCTGCACGCAGCCCGGCCTGCTGCTGCTGGTCCGCTCCGCGGCCGCGGAAGCCTTCGCCGGTCATCTCGCCGCCCAGTTCCGCGCCGCGCCCGAGGGCGTGATGCTCACCCCGCCGATCCAGCAGGCCTACGTCAAGGGGCTCACCGCGCGTTCCGGTCGGGGCGGCATCCAGACCTACGCGCCCGGCAAGGGCACCGGTAAGCCGGGTCGGGCCCTGCCGACCTTGCTCGCCGTCGCGGCCAAGACCTTCCTGTCCGACAAGTCCCTGCAGGCCGAACTCTTCGGGCCGTGCTCGTTGATCGTGTGGTGCGATGACGCCGCCCAGCTGCACAAGGTGCTCGGCGCCCTCGAGGGCAACCTGACCGCCACCTTGCATGGCACCGACGAAGAACTCGCCGCGAACGCCCCGCTGATCGAGCGTCTCGCGACCCTCGCCGGCCGCGTGGTCGTCAACGGTTTCCCCACCGGTGTCGAAGTCTCGCACGCCATCGTGCACGGCGGTCCGTATCCCTCGCTCTCGGATGGGCGCACGACCTCCGTCGGCTCCAATGCCATCTACCGTTTCGCCCGACTCGTCTGCTACCAGAACTTCCCGGATGCCGCGCTCCCCGTGGAGCTCCGCGCCGCCAATCCCCTGGGCATCCTCCGGATGGTCAATGGGGAGATGGTGAAGTAGAGGATAGGGCCAGGGCTAGGGACAGGGCTAGGGATGGAGTCAGACAAGGCCACGAACAGGTCCTGTGTTTTCTAAGCCCAAGCCCAAGCCCTGTCCCTAGCCCTTGTCTCTTACCTTCCCACCAGCATCCCCCACCAGGTGCGGGTGTAGGGGAGAGCGAGGTTCTCCAGGCAGGCGGCGGTGAAGGCGTCGTCGAGTTCCTCGCGCGGGTGACCGTCGAGCAGGTTCGCGGCCGCCAACTCGGCGCGGCCGCGGCGCGCGGCGTCCACGATGTTGCGGTGTTTCGCCGCGTGGATGGCCGCCAGGATGGCGGCGAGGACGGAGAAGGTCATCAGGCCGAAGATGAGCGTGCCTTCCTTCATGAAGATAAAGGCCAGCAAGAGGAACGGCCAACCATTACCCCAGAGGATCATGAATGAGTCCCACGAGGACTGGGAGCCGAGCCGTCGGTCGCGGTGCTGCAAGGCATGCCCGGCGAGGCGAGCGGCCCGCGCCACGTCGAAGAGCGTGCGTCCGTGGTAGGTCTCGGGTGACAGCTTGATCGCCGGCTCGAAGGCCGAGTAATAATCGGTGATCGCCAGGGAGGTCTCGTCGACGTCGACCTGCTCGATCTTGCCCCGGAGCAGGATGATGCGCGCGGCCTGCGCCCCGCTGATGCCGCGGACCAGCAGGACGCGCCCGTGTTTGCGGCTCAAGGACTTGAGCCGGCGGTAGGCCAGCCAAGGCAGGGCCAGCGCCAGCCCGCCCAGCAACAGGGCGAGGATCAGGAATTTGGCCTGCCACATGGACCCACGCTGAGGTTTCGCGCGTTTCCTTCAAGGTCTACCTTAAACCAAGTTCGCATAAGGCGGATAAGCCCGGGTGGATTCTGGTCCGCTCGCTGCGCCCTGCGTTGACCCCGCGGGGTCAACGGCGTTGGATGGCCGGGTCATGAATCCCGAAGTCGTCCGCGAATACCTCCTGGGGCTGCAGGATCGCCTGTGCGCGCTCTTCGAGGAGGTCGATGGCCAGGCCAAGTACCAGAACGATCCGTGGACCCGGGCCGAAGGCGGCGGCGGTCGCACCCGCGTCATCGCCGGGGGTGCGGTGTTGGAGAAGGGCGGGGTGGCCTTCTCGGATGTCCGCGGCAGCAAGTTGCCGCCCTCCGCCACGCACAACCGGCCAGAACTCGCCGGCCGCGGTTTCCGCGCGATGGGCGTCTCCGTCGTGCACCACCCGCTGAATCCTTACGCTCCCACCTCGCACATGAACGTGCGTTTCTTCTGCACCGACGGGCCCGACCCGGTCTGGTGGATGGGCGGCGGCTTCGACCTCACGCCCTATTATGGTTTCACGGAGGATGCCGTGTCCTGGCATCGCGCCGCCCGGACGGCCACCGGCGAGCATTACGAGAAGTTCAAGGCTTGGTGCGATGACTACTTCCTACTCAAGCATCGCGGGGAGGCCCGCGGCATCGGCGGGGTGTTCTACGATGACTTCACCGAGGGCGGCTTCGAGGGCGCTTTCGCCCTCATGCGTCGGGTGGGGGACGCCTATGGTCCCGCCTACGCCGAGATCCTGCGCCGCCGGGCCGGCACCCCTTACGGCCCCAAGGAGGTCGCGTGGCAGGAGGTCCGGCGCGGCCGCTACGTCGAGTTCAACCTTGTCTTCGACCGGGGGACCATCTTCGGCCTGCAGTCCGGCGGCCGGACGGAGTCCATCCTGATGTCCCTGCCGCCCCGGGTCCAGTGGCGCTACGCCCATCAACCCGAGGCCGGCACCCCGGAGGCAGAACTAATCTCGCATTATCTGAAACCGCAGGATTGGCTGAAGGGGTCTTGATGAACTCCCGCGACCGCTTCCTCGCCGCCCTGCGCCGCCAGCCCCATGGTCGCGCCCCCGTCTGGATCATGCGCCAGGCCGGTCGCTACCTGCCCGAGTATCGGGCCCTCAAGGCCAAGTCCGATTTCGTCACGATGGTCCGTACCCCCGACCTTGCGGTCGAAGTGACGCTGCAACCGCTGCGTCGCTTCCCGCAGCTCGACGCCGCGATCCTCTTCAGTGACATCCTGGTGATCCCCGAGGCGTTGGGCGTCGGTTATCGGTTCCGCGACGAGGGTGGTATCGCCATGGAGCGGGCCTTGGTCACCTCGGCCGACGTCGATGGCTTGTCCGTCGCTGGCGCTGCCGACCGTCTCCACTACGTCTACCAAGCCTTGGCCTTGCTGCGCCGCTCGCTCGGGCAGGAGAAAGCTTTGCTCGGCTTCGCCGGCTCCCCGTGGACCTTGGCTTGCTACCTGATCGAAGGCGGCGGCTCCGAGGATTTCCCCCGGACCAAGGCGATGGTGAAGTCCGACCCTAAGTTGCTACACCGCCTCCTCGGCATCCTCGCCGACGCGGTCGCGGAATACCTGACCCGGCAGTTCGCCGCAGGGGCTGACGCGATTCAGATTTTCGATAGCTGGGCCGGAGCCTTGCAAGGCGCCGATTACGAGGAGTTCTCCTTGCGCTATATCCGCGCGGTGCTGGAGCGGCTACCCGTCGGCGCCCCGGTCATCCTCTACGCCAAGGGCAAGTCCCCGCAGGCCGCCGCCCTGGCCTCCACGGGCGTGCCTTGCCTCGGCGTGGATTGGACCATGCCCCTCTCTGGGGTGCGCCGTCTCGCCGGGCGCCCGCTCTGCCTGCAGGGTAACCTCGACCCCGAATTCATGGTCGGGGAGCCCGCCGCCGCCCATGCCGCGGCCATGGAGGTCATCGCCGATAACGCGGGTGACCCCGGCCACATCTTCAACCTCGGCCACGGCATCACGCCCCAGGCCCGAATTGAGACCTTTCAGGCGGTCTTGGACGCGGTTATCGCCGCCGTTTGACATCTGCCTCCGTCCTGCCTCTTTTGCTCCCATGTCCCGCAAAGGTATCCTGCTGCTGAATCTCGGTTCCCCGAAGAGCACTTCCGTGCCCGACGTGCGCAACTACCTACGGGAGTTTTTGAACGATGACCGCGTCATCGATTACCCGGCCCCGCTGCGCTGGCTGTTGCTCGAAGGGATCATCCTGCGCACGCGCCCAAAGAAGAGCGCCGCCGCCTATGCCAGCGTCTGGACTCCGGAGGGTTCGCCCCTGGTGGTCACGACCGACAAACTACGTGCCAAGCTAGCGAAGGCCACCGGCCTGCCGGTGATCATGGGCATGCGCTACGGCACGCCCTCCTGTGCCGAAGCCGTGCAGCAGGTGCTTGCCGCCGGCATCGATGACCTGTTCGTGATGCCGCAGTACCCGCACTACGCGATGTCCTCCTACGAGACTGTCGTCGTGAAAGTCCAGGAGGAGCTTGCCCGCCTCGCGCCCGGCGTGAAATACCACGTCCTGCAGCCCTTCTACAATGACCCGGCTTACATCGATGCCTTGGTTGCGTCCGCCCAGCCTTGGCTGAGCAAGCCGTTCGATAAGCTGCTTTTCTCCTACCACGGCCTACCGGAGCGCCACTTGCGCAAGGGCGACCCGTCGAAGGCACATTGCATGAAGCGGCCGGATTGCTGCTCGCATTACAGCCCCTGTCAGGCGACCTGCTATCGCCACCAGTGCGTCGAGATGACGCGCCTCTTCGTCGCCGCCGCCGGCCTCAAGGAGTCGCAATATGAGCTCTCCTTCCAGTCCCGTCTGGCGGGCGAGAAGTGGGTTTCGCCCTACACCGACAAGCGGCTCGAGGCCCTGCCGGCCGAGGGCACCAAGAACCTGTTGGTCATGTGCCCGGCTTTCACGTCCGACTGCCTGGAGACCCTTGAGGAAATCCGCGAGGAGGGTAAGGAAACCTTCATCCATGCGGGCGGAGAACACTTCGAGCAGATCCCTTGCCTGAACGATTCGGACCTCTACGTGAAGTACTTGACCGACCGCACGGCGACCTGGAAGCCGGACCACCGCTGAGCGGCCTTGCCCTGGGGGCGGGGCGGGTTTAGGTCTGCCGGGCTTACCCGCCATGCCCGCCACCGCCCGCCGCCTCGAAGGTTTCACTGAGTCCGTCATCCGAGGGATGACGCGTTTGGCCAATCAGCATGGGGCCTTGAACCTCTCCCAAGGCTTCCCGGATTTCGACCCACCCGAGGCCTTGCTGGCCGCGCTGGAGCGCGCCACGCGGGGGCCGCACCATCAATACGCCGTCACCTGGGGCGCCCCGCGTTTCCGCCAAGCCCTCGCCACCAAGGTCAACCGCTGCACTGGCCTGTCGCTCGATCCGGATCAGCATTTCGTCGTCACCTGCGGCAGCACCGAGGCGATGATGGCCGCGATGATGACGGCGTGCGACCCGGGCGACAAGGTCATCGTCTTCTCGCCGTTCTACGAGAACTACGCGGCCGACGCCATCCTCTCGGGCGCGGAGCCGATCTTCGTGCCGCTGCGGGCGCCGGACTTCACGTACGACCCCGCCGAGCTGGCCCGGGCGTTCGAGCAGAAGCCGAAGGCCATCATCGTCTGCAACCCCTCCAATCCTTGCGGCAAGGTCTTCACACGCGCCGAATTGATGGAAATCGTCGGCCTCGCGGAGCGGCATGACGCGTTCGTCATCACCGACGAACCCTACGAGCACATCGTCTACGCCCCGCACGCGCACGTCCATGTCGCCGCCTTGCCCGGGGCCTTCGAGCGCACCATCACCTGCAACTCGCTCTCGAAGACCTACTCGATCACCGGCTGGCGCCTCGGTTACGTGCAGGCTGCCCCGCACATCATCCAGCGGGCCCGCAAGGTCCATGACTTCCTGACCGTCGGCGCCGCCGCACCCCTGCAGGAGGCGGCCGTCGCCGGGCTCGAGCTGCCGATCTCCTACTACCAGGAGATGGCCGCCGGTTATGCCCGCAAGCGCGCCTTGTTCAGCGGTCTCCTCGCGCAGACCGGACTTAAGTACACCGAGCCGCAGGGGGCGTATTACTCGCTCCTCGACATCTCGCCCCTCGGTTTCAAGACCGACACCGAGGCCGCGGAATGGATGGTCAAGGAGGTCGGCCTGGCCGGGGTGCCAGGCTCGAGCTTCTTCCGGGAGCCGGAGCACCGCTACATCCGTTTCCACTTCGCCAAGAAGGAGGAGACCCTGTTGGCCGCCGGCGAAAAACTCGTCCGCCTCGCCCGGGGGCGCTGAGCGGCCCGGACTCGCCCCGCGAAGAGACTTTTACTTCAGGCCGGCCGAACGGTGCAGGCGGGCGACTTCCTCGTCGGTCAGGGCCCGGTCGAAGACGGCGAGGCCGGCGAGCCGGGCTTTCAGGGCTTCGCCCAGCATGCTGCCGACCGCGTAGCGGGCGCCGACGGTGAAGTTGGCGCCGCCGCCGGGCTTGGTGGTGGCGTGCTTGGCGGGGTCGTAGGCGAAGATGCCTTTATCGTAGAAGTAGGGGTTGATCCCGCGATGCCCGCCGTCGGGTCCTTCCTTCGTGAAGTAAGGGTCATCCCGTTTATCCTGCTTCGCGTCGACCTCGCGGACCTCAAGGACGCCGTTGTAGTACGCTTTGATCCAGCGGCCATCGTAGGTGAAGGCGAGGGTGATCCATGCACCCATCGGCAGGCGGGTGCGGTTGGCGGCGTAGTCGGCGCACCAAGGGAGCGCGGAGCCGTCGGCGCGCCGGGAATGGCCGCCCAGACCGGAGATATGGGGCGTCAGCTGCCCCGGACCTCCGTAGGTCGGCATGTTCAACAGCATCGCGTATTGCCGGGTGCCCGTGTCGTCGAAGGCGCCTTTGCCCTCGCTCCACATGCCAGCGATGGTCGCGCCGCGTTTGAGCTCATCCATGCGCACCACCGCGAATACCGATACGCGCGCGTTCGGGCCGGCGATGTTCAGGTCGCCGGTCCGGGCGTAAGGAATCTCCAGGTAGTGCTGGCCGAGGAAGTGGGCCGAGTAGCCTGAATAGGACCCACCTTCCGCGCGCGGGATATCCGGGCCGACGGTCGTGAGCGGGTGCTTGTCCTTTGTGCCCTGGGAGAGGCGCGGGGTCGTCGGCTCCTCGCCGAAAGTCCAGAACGCGACCAAGCCGGAAGTCTTGGTCACCACCGAGGCGTCGCCCGTCGGGGTCGGCGCGGCGAAGCTTGCGAGGGTGAGAAGGGGGACGAGGACGAAGGCGCGCATGGTTCAGGCGAACAGGGCCGCGATGGGTTTGCCGCCGTCGGTCACCGGCACCGGCCGGGCGCCATCCTTCAGGTCCGCGTGGGTGTCGACCCCGAGGGCGGTCAGGATGGTGGCATGGAAGTCAGGCACGCTGACCGGGTCCTGCAGCACCTTCTTCGACAAGTCATCGGTGACGCCGTAGGCGCCGCGGTGGCGAAGCCCGCCTCCGGCCAGCACCATCGAGAAGGCGGAGCCCTGGTGGCCGCGGCCACCGCGACCGTCGAACTCCGCCGGTCGGCCGAATTCGGTCGCGACCACGATGAGCGTCTTGTCGAGCAGGCCTTTCGACTTCAGGTCCGTCGTGAGCGCGGCAAGGGCATGGTCCAGTTCGCGGATCAGCGTGTGCTGATGGGTGATCCCATCGTTATGGACGTCCCAGCCGGTGCCGTTGATGAAATTGAGGTTATGCGAGACTTCGATGAAGCGCACGCCGCCCTCGATCAGGCGCCGGGCGAGTAGGCAACGCTGACCGAACTCGCCACCGTAGGACGCCCGTAGGTCGGCCGGTTCCTTCGCGAGGTCGAAATGCCCCATGAACGCGGGCCCCGCCAGCCGGAAGGCCTCCCGCTGGGCGTCGGCGTATTCGGCCATCGCGGAACCCGCCGACGCCTCGCCCGTGCCGGCGAGTAGCGCGCGCCGAGCGGACTCCCGATCACTCGTCAGTCCCTCGGGGCGAGTGAAGCCCGCGGGCCCGGTCTGCGTGTCCACCAGGTAAACATAGCCGTCCTTCACGCCGAGGAAGCCCGGGCCGCGACTGACGTTGGGGAAACCGATGAGCATGTAGGCCGGGACCTTCGGGTCGACGGCCCCGCGGCGGTGCGCGACGATCGAGCCGAGCGAGGGGTAGAGGGCGTTGCCGCTGACCATGCGGCCCGTGTGGACCAGGTTCGTGGCGAAAGCGTGCTCGTCGATGACCTTGTGCTGCACCGAGCGAACGGCCGTCATGTGCTCCATCAGCTTGGCCGTCCGCGGGAGGTGTTCGCAGACGCGGACGCCCGCGACGGAGGTCTCGATGGAGGGGTAGAGCGAGCCGGCCTTCTTCTTGGCAGACTGGTTATCGCCGACCGCCTTGGGGTCGAAGGTGTCGATCTGGCCCATGCCTCCGCCGAGCCAGATGAAGATGCAGTGCTCGGCCTTGCCCTTGGGCAGGTGGAGGGGGGTGGCTCCGGGCAGCTGCGCGGCGAAGGGCGCAAGCCCCAGGGCGGTGAGGAAGGTGCGGCGGTCCATGGGATCAGTGATAGAGGGCTTCGGGGGAGTTGACGAGCGCCCAGAGGGCATCCTCGGCGCGCTGGCGCCAGCCAGCCTCGAGACGGGAGGTCGCCGGGTCGCCCCGGCGCGCGTCCTCGGATTCTTGCTGGCGGACCAGCGTGGCGTCCTTGTCCAGGTGATTGGACCACGAGACGTAGTAGGCCGGGCGGCGCGGACCGGGCGTCCGATGTTCGGTGGGCGGCGTGATGCGGGTTACGAAGCCTGGTCGGAGGCGATCCGCGTAGCGCTGTAGTTCGGCCGGGGTCGGTCGTCGGGTGAGCACGCGCAGGAAGAGGGTTTCCACCAAAGCCTCCGGCGAGGTGGCCTCCCGGCAGAGCGCCGTGGCGCCATGGTCGTCGCTCAAGCCCGTGAGCCACGTCCCCATCACGCCGTTGGCCAGGATCGCCGGTTGCAGGGAGTTGGCGGCGTGGTCGCGCTCGGACAGCGGGTCCGGTCGGCTGGCGCGCCAACCGAAGGCGGCGAGCACGTCGCCGACCGCCTGGATGCGAGGCAGCGCGAGAGCGGGGCGGTCGCGTTCGTTGGACGTCGAGGTCAGCATCCACGCACGCGTCGGCTGGCCCAGCGAGATCGAGTTGTCGGACTCGCGGATAGCATCGATGTCGAGGCTGACCTCCTCGGTGCGGAACGGCTTACCGGTCGCGGCGAAGAGCCCGTCGACCACCTGTTCGGCGGTCAGACGGCGCGGGGCGCGGGCGGCGTAGAGTTCGGGCTGCGTCCGCAGCGACGCATCGTCGGCGCGCTGGTAGGCCTGGGAATTGAGGATGAGTCGGCGGACGTGGTCGGCGTCGTACCCGCCACGGACCAGTTCGCGCGCCAGCCAGCGGAGCAGGGCGGGGTGGGTCGTGCGGCTACGCTCGAAATCCCCGGACTGCTCGACGAGGCCGCGGCCCATCAGCTGCGTCCAGAGGCGGTTGGCCATCACCTGGGCGAAGCGTTCGTTCGTTGGCGCGGTCAGCAAGGTCGCCAACCGGTCGCGCGGGTCATGCGGGTCGCGCGCCAGCGCATCGGCCGCGCTCTCGGTCGCGAACTCCGGGAAGGGCCAGTGCGGCTGGACGGTCGCGCCTGGGGCGAGGGTCACCTCGATCAGCGGCTTGCGGCCCCCTTCGCGGAGCTTGTCCATCGCCACGCTGCTGGTGGCGGGCACCCGGACGCCCTTGGTCTCGAGCAGCGCCGCCAG
>CAIRWP010000157.1 GCA_903882335.1 uncultured Opitutia bacterium
CTGACGGCGATCAGCGCGCGCAGGCCGGGTCGGCGGGCTTCGCCGAGGGCGCGCAGGCCATGGGAGGCGAGGATGCGGTTCTCGGCGCGCAACGGGACGAGGTCGGCGATGGTACCGAGGGCGGCGAGGTCGAGGTAGTCCTTGACGGCGATGCTCGTACCGCGGTCATCGCCGGCGAGGCGCAGCACCTTGAGGATGCCATGAATCAGCTTGAAGACGAGTCCGGCCGTGCAGAGCGACTGCCAGGGGGCGTCGACCGGGTCGTTGACGCGCGGGTTGACCAGCGTGCAGACGGCGTGGCCGTCCTTGGCGACGTGGTGGTCGACCACGATGACTTCCACGCCCTCGGCGCGCAGACGCGCGACCTCAGCCAGCGAATTGGTCCCGCAGTCCAGCGCCACGAAGACCTGCGGCCGGGCTTCGGCGAGGACGCGATCGAGGGCCGCCATCGAGAGACCGTAGCCCTCCTCCATGCGGCGGGGCACGAAGTACGCGGGATTCGAGCCGAGCCGCCGCAGGCAGTGCACCAGCATCGCGGTGCTGGAGACCCCGTCGACGTCGTAGTCGCCAAGGATGGCGATACGTTCGCCGGCCGCCGCAGCCTGCACGAGCCGCTCGGCGGCGGCGCGCAGGCCACCGACCGCGAAGGGATCCGAGACGTGGGCCAGCTGCGGACGCAGGTGGCGCTCCGCCTCGGCCTCGTCGGGACCGAGGCGCGCGAGCACCGTGGCGACGGGTTCGCTGACTCCTAAGGCGACCGCGAGCCGACGGGCAAGGTCGGCGTCCGCGGCCCGGTGTGACCAGGCGGCCATGGGACGGTTGACGCCTTAGGCGTTCTTGTCGGAACCGGCCTCCCAGGAGTAGGTCCGCGGAAGTTCCGCGGCGTCCACGCCCTTGCGTTCACCCTTGTGCCACCAGTAGAAGACGGGGCTCGCGATGAAGATGGAGGAGAAGGTACCGGTGAGCACGCCGTAGATGAAGACCTCGCCGTAGAGGCGGACGTCGCCGGCGCCGAAGACCCAGAGGGCGACGGCGCACAGGAAGACCGTCGAGGAGGTCAGGATCGTACGGGACAGTGTGCGGTTGATGGCGAAGTGGATCACGTCCAGCAGGGAGCGGGAGGGGTTGGCCTCGAGCTCCTCGCGGATACGGTCGAAGACGACGATGGTGTCGTTGATCGAGTAGCCGATGATGAGCAGGATCGCAGCGATGAGGGTCGCGTTGAACTGCCCGCCGAAGAAGACGAAGAGCGCGATCGTCATGAGGACGTCGTGCAGGGTGGCCACCATCGCGGCGACGCCGAAACCGGCTTCGAAGCGCAGGGCGACGTACACGCCGATCCCGAGGAGGGCCAGCACGACGGACCAGATGGCGTTGACGCGGAGCTCGCCGGAGACGGAACCACCGATGGCCTCGCGGGAGAGCATCAGCTTGTCGACCGGCTGGGCGGCGTCCTTGAGGTACTCGGGATGCTGGGCCTTGATGCCCGCCACGATCTTGGCGAGGTTAGCGAAGTCGCCCTTGGACTTGTCCTTAGTGAGCTCGGTCTCGATGCGGAGGGTCGGCTCGCCGCCGCCGACCGGCATCTGCACCATCGCCGTGGTGTCCGGCAGGCCGAGTCCTTCGGCGAGGCGGACCACCTGGCCGATGTCGACCTTGGCGCCCGGCGCCACGGCGACCAGGGTGGATTCGCCGCCCTTGAAGTCCTTGCCGAAGGCGTCCTTGCCCTTGTAGGCGAGCTGCCCGAGGCCAACGGCGATGATCAGCCAGGACGCGAGGAAGGCCCAGCGGGCGAACTTTAGGAACGGGATGTCCAGGGTGGGACGGAAGACCGGCAGGCCGAAGACCCGGGTCATGACCCCGCGCGATAACGCCAGTTCCTGGAGACCGCGGCAGGTCACGAGGGACGTGAACACCGTGGTGAAGATACCGATGGTCAGGGTGATGCCGAAACCGCGGATCGGGCCGGACCCCATGAAGACGAGGATCAGCGCGGTCAGCAAGGTCGTGAGGTTCGCGTCGACGATGGTCCAGGTGGCGCGGGCGTAGCCTTCGCTCAACGCAAGGGCGCGATCCTTGCCTAGGGAGGCTTCCTCGCGGACGCGCTCGAAGATCAGGATGTTGGCGTCGACCGCCATGCCGAGGGTCAGCACGAGCGCGGCCACGCCCGGCAAGGTGATGGTGGCGCCGAAGTAGGCCATGGCCCCGAGAATCATCAGCAGGTTGAGCACCATGCCCAGGATGGCGATGAAGCCGCCCCAGACGTAGAAGCCGACCATGAAGAACACGACCAGGCCGACGGCGACCGCGGAGGCGACGACGGACTTGGACTGGGCGTCCTTGGCCAGGCTCGGACCGACGGAGGTCACGTCCTGGGTGATGAGCGGGAACTCGAGCGGGTTGTTCAGCACGTTCGAGAGGCCGACGGCCTCCTCGCGGCTGAAGTTACCGGTGATCTGGGCGCCGCCGCCGTAGATGGGCTTCTGCACGGTCGGGGCGGACTGCAGCACGCCGTCCAGCACGATGGCGAGCTGGCCGAGGCTGTTCGGGGTGTTACCTTCGGAGATCTTCTTGGTGAGGTCGCCGAACTTCTTGCCGCCTTCCTCGGTGAAGGACATGTCGACCATGAACGACAGGCCGTCGTCGGAGCGGGCGCTGGAGCGGCGGATGATGCTGCCGCCGGCGTCGGCGCGCTTCTTGACGTAGTAACGCTGGAGACGGACCTCGCCGGTCCGGCCGTCGACCGTGCGCTGCGTCAGGACCTCGTAGGTCGAGATCGCGGAATTATTGCCGGCCATCTCATCGTCCGGCAGGGCCTTGAGCAGGTGCTCGCGGTCGGTCGCCTCCGGGCGGCGGGTGCGGTGCACCTGACGGAACTCGAGCTTCGCCGGCTTCTTCAGCGCGTCGATGACGTCGGGATTATTCGCGGCATCCTCGCCGGGCAGCTGGATCTCGAGCGAAAGATCGCC
>CAIRWP010000158.1 GCA_903882335.1 uncultured Opitutia bacterium
ACACCCTTGGCCTTCTGCTCCTCCAGCTTGGCGCGGAGACTGGCGACGATGTCCGGGTGTTCGGCGGCCACGTTCTTCCGCTCGGCCGGATCGTTCTGCAGGTCGAAAAGGCGCGGGCCGGTCTGGTCGCGGCGATCCCGCTCCAGGTCATCCTCGTTGCCCAGAAGCGCCACGAGCGGACCCGTCGCCTTGGCGGCGCCGTTCTTCGTCTTGCCCGGCGCACCCCAGCCCGGGATGAATTTCCAACGGGCATCGCGAATGGACAGCGTATTGGCCTGCGTGCTGGAGATGATTGTCTCGCGGCCCGGACCACCGGTCAAAGCGGCGCTGGTGTCGACCCCGTCGAGCCGGAGGAACTCCGCCGGATCGCCGCCGGCCACCTTCGTAAAGACCGCCGGCAGGTCGACCTGCGACATCAGGGCCTCGGAGACCTTGCCGGCCGGCGCGCGGCCTGGCCAGCGGGCGATGAAGCCGACGCGGGTGCCGCCCTCGAGGATGCTGTACTTACCGCCGCGGAAAGGCCCGGCCGGACGATGACCGGCGGCCTGGTTACGCTCGACGGCCTGATCCTTGTAACCGTCATCGAGCACCGGCCCGTTGTCGGAAGTGTAGATCACCAGCGTGTTGTCGGCGAGGCCATGCTTGTCTAGCTCGGCCAGGATCCGGCCCGCTTGGTCATCGAAAGCCACGACGGCGTCGCCGCGCGGCCCGAGGGGCGTGCGGCCCGCGTAACGCGGGTGATGAACGCGGGGCACGTGGTTCTCGTGCGAGGCGTAGTAGAGGAAGAACGGCTTGTCCTTGTTGGTCGCGATGAACGCGCAGGCCTTGTCGGCGAAGACATCGCCCATCGCCTCATCGTTCCAGAGCGCGGCCTTGCCGCCCTTCATCCAACCGATGCGACCGACGCCGTTGACGAGGGCCATGTTGTGACCGTGGGACCAATCCATCTTCAGTTTGGCGCGCTCGGCCTCGGTCGTGAGGTCGGGGTCACCCGGGAAAGGCTTCTTGTAGCTGACCTCGATCGGATCCTTGGGATCCAGGCCGACGACCCCGCCGTTCTCCACGAACACGGTCGGCACGCGGTCGCCGGTGGCGGCCATGATGAAGGAGTAGGTGAAGCCGATCTGGTTCGGGCAGGGGTTGATCGGCTTGTTCCAGTCGACGGACTCGCCGCCGAGACCGAGGTGCCACTTGCCGACGACGCCGGTGGCGTAACCCAGCTTGGCGAGACTCGCCGGCATGGTCGGGCGCCCCGGCTTGATGATCATGTTCGCGTCGCCCGGCAGGACTCCCGTGCCCTTGCGGCGCCAGGCATACTCGCCGGTCAGCAGCGAGTAGCGCGAGGGCGTGCACGTCGCGGAAGTGCAATAGCCGGCGGTGAAGCGCACGCCTTGGGCGGCGAGCCGGTCGAGGTTGGGCGTGGGAATAGCCTTCGCGCCATAGCAGCCGAGGTCGCCCCAGCCGATGTCATCGGAATAGAGCAGGACGATGTTCGGGGGACGCTTCGCGGGCTCGGCGGCGAAGGCGAGGACGGCGGAGCAGAGGGCCAGGAGCGGGGTCAGGCGCATGCGATGGGGATAGCGAGGACCGGGCTGATTCCAAGCCCTCAATGCATCCGCTTGCTTGCCAAACGATGGCAAACCACCCAATGGAAAGGCATGCGCTTCGCCAAGTACCACGCCCTGGGCAACGACTACCTCGTGCTCGAGCCGAAGGACTGCCCCACCCTCTTCTCGCCCCTCGCGATCCGCAAGGTCTGCCACCGCCACTACGGGCTTGGCTCCGACGGGATCCTCTACGGGCCGATCGAGCGCACCGATGGGACCATCGGACTCCGCATCCTCAACCCCGACGGCTCCGAGGCCGAGAAGTCCGGCAACGGCATCCGCATCTTCTGCCGCCACCTGCTCGAGACCAAGCGCATCAAGCAGGGCGAGGAATTCCGCCTGCACACGCCCGGCGGCGTGGTCCGCTGCACGGTCTTCGACGGCGGCGCCCGCATCCGCGTCGAGATGGGCCACGTCTCCTTCCGTGCGCCGGTCATCCCGCACGTCGGCCCCGATCGCGAGGTGCTCGACGAGGAAATCACCGTGCTCGGCAAGACCTTCCGCTACTGGGCCGCGACCGTCGGCAACCCGCACTGCGTCATCCCCGTGACCGAGCTGACCGCCGACCTCGCCAAGACCTATGGCCCCGCCCTCGAGGTGCACCCGAATTTCCCGAACCGCACGAACGTGCAGTTCATGAAGGTCCTGGATCGCGCGAACATCCAGATCGAGATCTGGGAGCGCGGCGCGGGCTACACCCTGGCCTCTGGCTCCTCCTCCTCGGCGTGCGCCGCGGTGGCCCGTAAAATGGGGTCCGTCGACCCGGATTTGACGGTCAATATGCCCGGTGGTAAGATTATGATTGGCATCGGTGGGGATTATTCCATCGTGATGACAGGTCCGACGACCCCCGTGGGCATCTTCGAGATGCACCCCGACGTCCCGGACCAAGACATCGCCGTTTAAGGCGAGAGGTCTTTTCCTAGTCCGCCCACTCCTTTGGCGCCCCTTTCCGGGGTGCGCCGCTCACCTACATCCAACCCATGGCACCCCGCCAGCCGTTGCCCAACATCACCGAGGACGACTTGATCGACCTGGCGGGCGGGGCGACCGTGAAGTTCGCCCAAGAGCTGGTGGCCAAGGGCAAGGTCAAGAAAGCCCTCTGGACCGCCCCGGTGGTCGAGGCTCTGGTCGATGACGGCACCGAGACCCGCGAAGCGCGCTGGAATCTGCGTTCCATCACCTTCCAACGCAACGAATGCGGCTGCGAGGTTTCCGTCGGTCGGCGCAAGTTATGCGTCCACTCGGTGGCGGCCTACCTGGCGCTCGCCCAGAAGGAAGGCTACCTCAAGCCGGCGGAGCCCGCCAAGGCCCCCGCCACTCCCGCCCCCGCTCGGGCGCTCCGCGACGACGCCCCGGCCAAGGCGACGGCCAAGTCCGCCGTGGCCAAACCGGCCGCCGCCGCCCCGACCGGCCCGCGCCTGAAGTCCCTCACCCTTTCGGAGAAACGTGGCACGCCGATCGAGGTGCGCTTCATCATCCCGCCGAACATCGCCACGGCCGCGAAACGCGACGAAATCATCTGCCGGCTCGAACTGCGGGTCGACGACGTCCAGGTGGCGCCCGAGAACCTCGACCGCAGCAAGGCCTGGACCATCGAGCCCGACACCGTCTTCTTCCTGGCGATCATCGAGAACCTCTGCCAAGGCAAACTGCAGGGCATCCTGCCCCTCACCCGCCGCCACCTGCGCCAGTTGCTGACGATGGGCAAAGGCCTGGCCATCTTCCGCATGGCCAACGCCCCGGAGACGCCGCTGGCTTGGGAGGGCGACCTCCTGGAACACGTCCACGAACACCTGAGCGAGCCCGTCGCGACGCCCCAGACCAACGCCGCCGGCGATCCGCCCGACGACGATGGCGAGCAGGAAGTCCGCTCGCAGGACCGCGGTCGCGAGGACTGCACCTGGATGGACGGATCGATGAAGTGGCTGCGCATCCGCCTGCCCCAGCAATCTTCCGGGCCCGTCGCCGAGCTGCGCGAGACGCTCCAGCGCAACGGCTTCACCCTCGAGACCGCCTCGCGCGAGTGGTACCTTGCCGGCACCATTCAGGTGCTCAACTTCCTCGGCCGCCACCACCGCCTGCTGTTCGACCAGAACCACGCGGTGATGTCGCACAACCTCGGGCACTCGCTCCGCAACGTGGCGCTGGCCAAGGCGAAATGCGATGCCTCGGAACAGGAGAAGGGCTTCCGTTTCGCCATCGGCGTCGACCCGGAGGGCAAGTCGCCCAAGGTGGTCCAGGAGGCCCTGAACAGCGGCCGCATGTTCTTCTACACGGACCGCGGCCCCCGCCTCATTACGCCGGAGCTGCTCGACTCCATCCGCAACGCCCAGCGCCGCATCACCGGCGAGGCCAAGCGCGACGTCGACCTCGACCTGCAGCTGACCATCGGCCTGGCCGACCTCGCCAGCGCGGACGCGATCGCCGAGGAA
This sequence comes from uncultured Opitutia bacterium, assembly GCA_903882335.1. GTDB lineage: Bacteria > Verrucomicrobiota > Verrucomicrobiia > Opitutales > UBA953 > UBA953. The sequence goes on from CAIRWP010000158.1 coordinate 4,043, forward strand.
CTGCAGGCCGCCTTCGCCCCGCCCGAGACCTGGACCAAGCGCTCGGCCGCGATTCGCAACCTCTCGAAGCTGCAGCCGGCCCCGATCCGCGAGGAGCTCAACGGGATGCTACGCATCTACCAGCAGGTCGGCGTGGCCTGGCTCTGGCACATCCACAACAACAACCTCGGCGGCCTGCTGGCGGACGAGATGGGCCTGGGCAAGACCGTGCAGGCGCTCGCTTTCCTCGAGGTGCTCCGGACCCACCGCCGCGAAGACGGCCCCTGCCTCGTGGTCTGCCCGGCCTCGCTCGTCGAGAACTGGCGACGGGAAGCCCGCCGCTTCACGCCGAGCCTCAAGGTACTCGCCCACCACGGGCAATCGCGCGAATCGGCCCCGGAGTACCTCCAGAAGTTCGACCTGATTGTCACGTCCTACGGGACCCTCGCCCGGGACATCGGGTCGTTCGCCCTCGTGACCTGGGGCGCCGCGGTCTGCGATGAAGGCCAGAATATCAAGAACGGCCGCTCGCAGTCGGCCAAGGCCGTCAAGCAGCTCATCGCGAAGGGACGCTACATCCTTACGGGCACGCCGGTCGAGAACTCGCTCGAGGACCTGCGCTCACTCTTCGGCTTCCTCATGCCCGGCTACCTGCCGAAGCCCGAGGAACGCCTCGCCTCCGAGGACCGGAAGTGGCACGACGACCGGCTGCTGCGCATGGCCGCGCCCTACGTCCTGCGCCGCTCCAAGGTCGCGGTCGCGCCCGAGCTGCCGCCCAAGATCGAGCAGGTCGTGTACTGCGACTTCGAGACCAACCAGAAGGACTTCTACGCGGCGACGCTGGAGTCGACGCGTCAGTCGATCTTCGAGCTCGAAATGAAGGGCGGCAACAAGCAGAACCTGCAGATGGCGGCCTTCAACCAGCTGCTCCGCCTCCGCCAGGTCTGCGCCGACCCGCGCATTCTGAACCCGAAGCTAGAGGAGGCGGATTCCGCCAAGCTGCAGACGCTCCTCGAGCTCCTCGAGGAATCCAAGGACGCCGGCCATCGCCTCCTAGTGTTCTCGACCTTCGTCTCCGCGCTGCAGTTAATCAAGGAGTCGCTCGAGGAGCGCGGCATCCCCTATTGCTACCTCGATGGCTCCACCAAGGACCGCCAGGGCGTCTGCGACACCTTCAACTCGACCCCTTCGATTCCCGTCATGCTGATGTCCCTCAAGGCCGGCGGCACCGGCCTAAACCTGACCGGCGCCGACACGGTCGTCCATTACGACCCCTGGTGGAACCCCGCCGCCGAGGCCCAGGCCACGGACCGGGCCCACCGCATCGGCCAGACGCGGACCGTAACCAGCATCAAGCTCATCGCCGCGGGCACCATCGAGGAACGCGTGATGGACCTCCAGAAATCCAAGTCTGAGATGTTGCGTAAGCTCCTGACCGAGTCAGATTCGGTCTCCTCGGCCATCAGCCTCGACCTCGAGGACATCAAGGCCCTCCTGCAGGACTGACCCCATGCTCACCAACATCATCCGACGAAACCGCCCCCGGAGCGAGATGACGTTCATGGAGCACATCGACGACCTCCGGGTCTCGATGATGCGGGTCTTCGGAGTCTTCTTCGTCGGCGTCTGCGCGGCCCTGATATTTTACAAGGAGATCCCCAAACTCCTCCAGCTCCCCCTCGACTGGGCGACGGCGATGGACCCCGAGGCGATGGCCCAGGCGGCGACGACGGGTGGGGTGATCCTTTTCGGCTTCATCGAGGCGCCGGCCTGGCTAATCTCGGTCATGCCCGCCGGCACCCAGCTGCAGGAGACGCAGTTCCTCGGCGTCTGGTCCGTCCTCATCTACGCGGCGGTCGCCGCCGGCATCGCGATATCCTCGCCTGTCTTCATCTTCGAGGTCGTCCGCTTCGTCGGCCCGGCCCTCAGCGCCCGCGAGAAGAAAGGCCTCCTACCCTTCTGCTTCTGCGGGCTCATCCTGTTCCTGATGGGCGCCGCCCTCGCATTCTTCTGGCTGACCCCGATGTCGATCGTCGTGGTGCACCACATCGCCGCGGGGATGGGTATCCGCATCAACTGGCAGGCCTCCGACTACTACGGTCTGGTCGTGATGATGTCGCTACTGACGGGGCTTTGTTTCCAGTTCCCGCTGGCCCTCATCATCCTGATGTGGCTCGAGCTGGTCCGCCCCATGACCCTACTGAAGTCCTGGCGCGGTATGCTGCTGGGTATCGTCGTGGTGGCTGTGCTGATCACGCCAATCGGCGACCCGCTCTCGCTGGGCGTGCTGACCGGGGCCCTCTTTGCCCTCTACCTCATCGCCGTCGCGGTCGGCACCTGGATCGTCCGCCGCAAGCGCGTGGCCCGCGGCGACAAGCCCAACCCCGAGGATGACGACCTGCCGGACGACGATGACGAGGATGGCGACGCGGTCGACGTCGACGAGGATCGCCCGCGCCGTCCCTCCGGCGGATCCCCTTCCCCTGCCCCTTCCGCCGAGACCAAACCGGCGGACCCCAAGCCGGCCGCCCCTAAGTCGACCCCGCCGCCGGCCGAGGGAGATCTGAGCTCCCTCGATTGACCTTCCCCATGAGCCCGTCCCTCGCCCGCCGCCTCCTGCCCGCCCTCCTGCTCACCGCGGCCGCCGTCGGCGTCGAACCGGAAGCACCGATGAAGCCAGCCGCCCCGGTCACGGCTCCGGCGACGGTCGACGCGGCCAAACCAGCGACGGAAACGACCACCGCCAAGCCCGTCATGACGGAGAAGCCCGCCGACGCGGTGCCCGCCAAACCCGCGGCCGAAGGCGAGATGAAAAAGGAAACGGAGAAGGACCCCAAGGAGGAGGATCCGGAAGCCGTGACCATCACGCCCTTCCGCTCGGCTCGCCTGCCGGTCGCCAAGGAGACGCGCACCTTCCATCTCGCCAAGCTCAACAAGCCGCTCGCCTTCGAGACCACCCGGGAACTGCAGCGGCTATTCGTCGAATTCGCCTCGCAACACGTCGTCGATGCCGCGACCGGCGGTTTCTCCAAGGCGCCCGGCTCGATGACCGCGATCACCTACACGGTCGTGCAGGACTTGGGCGAGAACCGCTTCCTCGCCAAGGGCAACTGGCCCGCCCTCAACGGCGACCCGCTGCTCGAAGGCAAGGACTCCTTCGTCGTGCTGCTGCTCGACAAGCCCGCCGAGATTGGCGCCGCCGGGCGCTGCACTGGCCTGCACGTCGGCATGGTCGCCCTGAGCTTCACCGCCAAGTTCGCCCCGCTCGAAGGCAAGAAGCTGACCCTCCGTCGGGAAGCCTTCCTCCAGTGCACGCCCGTGGACGAATCCAACGCAGCCCTGCAGAAGTTCGTCGAAAGCATCCAGAAAGGCTCGGAACTCAGCGTCATCACCACGGAGCGGATCGCCTGCAAGCCGTGCGGCGGCCTAGGTTTCACGCGCGAAGCCCAGAAAGGCAAGATCGAGGACAAGCGGATGCCGTGCAAGGACTGCGAAGGCACCGGGAAGATCCCGCTGGTGACCGAGACCAAGTTCGCCCCCTGAGACCGGTCATCCTGCGCTTGCGCCGGACGGAAGCGGGCGACACAGTCCGCCCGTGACCTCACCGTTGCATGCCGGACTCGACGCCCACTTCGCGGCGCTGGAGCGCTTCCTGCGCGAGCAGGTCGACGTCTTCGAGCCCGAGGTACGCCCGATGGTAACGGAGGTCCTCGCCCACCCGGGCAAGCGCCTGCGCCCGCTGCTCGCCTTCTCCTCCGGGGCCGGCGGGGAACCCACCCTCTCTTTGGTCCGCGGCGCGGCGATCGTCGAACTGGTCCACCTCGCCACGCTCGTCCACGATGACGTCCTGGATGGGGCCGACACGCGCCACGGCGCCGACACGCCGAACCGCACGCACGGCGCGCACGCCGCCGTGCTCTTCGGCGACGCCCTCTTCGCCCACGCCTTGATGCTGGCCGCGGAGCACACGACCCCCGAACTTTGCCGGATCGTCGCCCGCGCTTCCCGCGAGGTCTGCTCCGGCGAAGTCTGCCAGACGTTCTCGCGCGGTAACGACCGCCTGAGCCTGGACGATTACTACCGGCATATCCGGCTCAAGACCGCGGAGCTGTTCGAGGGTGCCTGCCGCGTCGGGGCCCTGCTGGCCGGCCGCCCGCCAGAGCACATCGCGGCCTGCGCGACCTTCGGCCGCCACCTCGGCGTCGCCTACCAAATCTACGACGACCTCGTCGACCTGCTGCAGGACGACGCCAAGGCAGGGAAGACGCTCGGGACCGACGCGGCCAGCGGTAAGCTGACCCTGCCGATGCTCCTCGAGCGCGAGCGTTCCGGCCCGGCTGTCCTGGCCGCGCTCCGCCAGGGCGAGGATCCCCGCACCTGCATCTCCGCCGAGACCTGGCGTGAATCCTTCCGGCTGCTCGACGCCGAGATCGCGGCGGCCGAGGGGGCCCTGGCGCCGATCGCCGGTAGCCCGTCGCCGTTCTTCCTCCTGCGTCTCACGGCCTTCCTGCGCGAAGCGGCGGCCCGGCTCGCCCCGCGCGCATGAAACTCTTCCGCACCACGCGCTCGGAGCGGCTCGCCTTGGTCCTGCTCCTCGCCCTGCTGGCCGGCGCGACCGCCCTGCGTCTGCTCTGGCTCAGCCTCTGAGACTCAGGGCAGGTAGTGGCTGGCGACGAACCCACGCGCCGCAAGACCAGCCCTCAGCCCGGGCAAATCGACCTTGTCACCGGCCTTGACGCCGCGACGGGCAAACCAACCGGCGGCCATCTCGACGGCAAAACGGGGGCGTTCCGAGGCCGAGGAGGTCGTGTTCGTGTCGCCGGCCTGCATCGTACGGATCTCCAGGATTGTGCCATCGGCGGCCACGAAGGCGATGTCGAGGTCGAGCAACGTGCCTTTCATCCAGAAGCTCATGCGCGTGTCATCCCGGTAGAGGAACGCCATGCCCTCGTCCTCCGGTAGGCTGGCCGTGGCCATGAGCCCGCGGGCCTTCTCCAGTTCGGTCACCGCCAGACGTTGACGGGTGCCGACCGGCCCGATGCGGACCGGGAAACGGACCTCGATGCCAGCCTCCTCGGTCACAATCGCGGCCGGGCGGGACGGACGGTTGTCGCAGGCCGTCAGGCCGAACACGCAAAGGAGGGCGAGGAGATGCCGGGACATGGCGCGGAGTTTCCCGAGGATTGCCTTGCTGGCAAGTTTCGCTTGCCTGCGACCCACATGGCACGGGACCCACGAGCCCACTGGCAGGAACTGGCGACCGCGGTCGAGTACGGCCGCGCCGCCCTGCGCGTCGGCCTGTGGGAGTCCGAGGAACTACTGGTCGCTCGGTATTTCCGCACGCCGGACCGACTACTGGAAGTGGGCTGCGGGGGCGGCCGGGTGGCGCTGGGTCTCCTGCAAAGGGGCTACCTTGACGTCACGGCGACCGACTTCTCCCCGGCCATGGTCGAGGTGGCCCGGGGAGTCCTGGAGGAAGCGCGAACCGGCTGGGGCGGGCGGGTCGAACAGCAGGACGCCACCGCCCTCACCTACCCTGACGCCGGTTTCGACGGCGTGATCTACGCCTTCAACGGCCTGATGTGCCTGCCCGATGCCGCGCACCGGGCCCGGGCTCTGCGGTCGATCCACCGGGTCCTCCGCCCCGGCGGGCTCTTCCTCGGCTCTGGCGCCGACCGCGAGAAAGGGGCTCTCGCCGGACACTGGGCGCAGCAGGCCGACGGCGAGCAGCCGGGCGACCGCTGGCATGAGACGTCGACCTCCCCCGTGTTCATGCACAGCAGCACCGAGGCCGAGACTCACGCCGAACTCCACGCCGCGGGGTTCGAGGTACTGACCTCGCCGCTCAGTACCGAACTCGCCGCCGAGTCCGCGGAAGTGCGCGCTTTCTGCGGCGAGACGCGCTTCTACGTCGCCCGCAAGGTCAACGGGTCGGCCGGACCTGCGTCTTGAAGAAACGGGCGATCAGTTCGGAGGAGCCCTTCGGGTATTCGTGCGCGCCGGCGTGCAAGGCGGTGACCAAAGGCGCCCCGCGGTCCGATTCATAGATTGCGGCCGTCAGCACACCCTCCTTGGCCCACGGCTTGGAGGTGTCCACGCAATGGTTGAAACGACGGACCGCGACGAAGGTGGCCTGCTGCCAGGCGAACTTCACCAAAGGGTCGTTCTCGCCGGCGACATGGATGACCGGCAGCGGCGGCAGCTCCTTGACGTCGCCGCGTAGCGAACCGGCGACGGACCCGATCGCCGCGAGGACGGTCGGGCGGGCCTGCCAGAGCAAGTAACTGAAGGCGGCGCCGTTCGAGTGTCCCATGGAATAGATCCGTCGCTCATCGATGGACTGCGTCTTGCGGAGATCGGCCAGGATGGCGTCGAACAACCGGATATCCCGGTCGCCCTCGCCGCCGACGGCGGTCTGCCATCCCGGCATGCGGCCTTCCTTGTCCACCAGCGGCGAGACGGTCGGTAGCCCCTGCGGGAAGACCAGGATCGAGGTGGTGTCCGCCTGGTCGTAGCCCCATCGACCGGCCGCCTGGGCGGAGCGACCGCCGTGCCCATGCCAGCAGAAGACCACGGCCAGCGGGCCCTTGGCCTCCTTGGGGACGCGGACCCAGGCGGTGCGCTTCACGCCGTCCAGCGTCCAAGACTGCTCGATAAACCCGTCGGGAGCCCGGGCGGACAGCAGTTCGCGGAGCTTACCTTGGGCTGGGAGGGAAACCGCCCCCAGGAAAGAAAGGAGTAGCAAAAGGAGAGGTCGCATAAACAGAGAGGCTCCCCGATGGAACACCGGGGAGCCTCTCGAAGTTACCGCCGAACGGGGTCAGTCTCGGCGACCGGAGAAGAGGCGGATGACGTAGAAGAGCAAGGTGACGAAGGCCGAGAAGAGGATGAAGGCCGCGAGCACATGCTGGTCGGTCTCGCAGCTGTCCTTGATGACCTGCGTCTGGTAGAGGATGACGGTGGCCATCAGCAGGATCATGATGATCGAGAACCAATTGCCGAGCTGGCTGTCGGTGAAGGCGGCCACGAGGATGATGCCGAGGGCGCAGACGCTACCGATGACGATGGCGACGCGCAGGAAGGAGAAGTCGATGCCCATCGTGAAGACGGCGACGGTCAGGCCGACGACCAAGGCGGCCGTGACGGCGCAGGCCGGGATGAGGACCTCGCCGGGGTTGCCACCGGTCTTGATGGCGACCATCACGATCAGGGGCACGAAGATGATGGCCTCGAGCACGACGTAGAGACCAAGACCGAGGTACTGGGAGGGGCGAGAGGCGCGGTTCTCCGCCATCTTCTGGGCGACGTAGGTGCCGCCCCAGAACATGAGCATGACAACCAAGATACCAAACCCACCCATGGAACTCATGATGGAGCCGAAGCCCTGCATGATGGAGCGGGCGACGTCGGTCACGAAGAACGTGTAGAGCAGCGCACCGAAGGCGGCGAAGGCGCCCGCGACGTGCAGGTAGGTGCGTTTGAAGAAGGCGACGCGGTCGGAGGCCGGGGCCTCGGAGACGATGAACGGGTTGGATTCCATACCCATACCTTTGGGGAAATCCTCCGACAGTCAAGTTCCCGCCCGAGCTCCTTGGTTACAAGAATCGCACTTGCAACACGCGCCAGACCCGCCCCCAGCGTCCGTCCGGACGCAAGGTAGCGGTGCGTTGCAGGATCGCCTCGACGCCTTGGACCCCGCGCCGACGAGGGTCGGTGAAGGAAACCTGCCCCACCAGGCGTAGGGTATCGCCGCGCACCGTCAGATGCGGGGCCCATTGCTCCAGCAGATCGTCCTCCGTGACCGCGAGCCAGCCCTCCGCGGTCGCACCAGGCACGTCGTTACAGTTGGCGGCGGCCAAGGCGCGTTTCAACAAACCCGACCGGGCGAAGGCCTCGAGCGAAGCGAACGGCGCACCGACCTCAGACCGTAGCCGCACCAGTTCGCGCGCCAAAGCGGCGAGTTTTCGCTCATCCGGAAAGCGCACCGGCTGCCTGGCGGAAAGCGCGACCGCCGTCTCGGGGTCGAGGCGGGACAGTTCCTCATCCGTCCACGCGGGGACGCTCGCCGCCGCCCATTGCGCGAGTTGAGCGCCGGCCGGTTGTAGCGGCCAGAAGGGCCGCCGGAGCGTCGCCGAGGCGAAGGAGCCGCCGGCCTGCGCCTGCCACGGCGAGGAGGAAGACCGCAGCCAGCTTAACCAAGCCTCGGGGTCGGAGCAGTTCACGTTGAACGGCCCAGCCACCATCCAACCCTCACCCTCCCCTGAGCCCCCGCTGCTCGGGAGCAGACGGGGATTCTCCGAGTATCGACCAGGCTCGGCGACCCGCAAGGGGGCTGAACCGAAGGAGTCGTCAAGGCGTGCCCAATCCATCTCGCGACGCAGATGGCGTAACGCGCCGACCGAGACGACCGGCAGACCGGGCACCCCGCGTAGCCGGAGGTCGGCGTAAGCCCCAGGGGTATTGGCCAGGTGGAGATTAAGGGCGGAATCACTTAAAACGCCGACCGCCAAAGCGTCAGCACCCTCGAACGGCGCCAAGGCGGCTGCCAGAGGTTCACGCACCGCCCAAAGCGAGGCCTCGTCGGGCCGGGACAGATCCCAACGGTCGCGAAGCAGCCCGTCGCGTCGCACCGCTTCCCGCATTTCCGCCCAACCCCGCGGGAGCCACGACAGGCGCAGACAGGCCCGACGCTCCGCCAACGTGTAACCGGCGCTATCCGGTCGCGAATAATCCCGCCCGGACAACTCACACTTGAAGTCCGGGAACCAGACCTGTCCGATTTCCTGCACGATCGCCCCGGGATAATCACCAATCGGCAGGTCCCGGTCCGGCTCCCCGACGACCCGACGTAGCCGAAAGGTCAGCGGCGACACAAAGCGGACGGAGACCTCGATCCGATCATCAGGCAAGAAGACCTGCGGCGAGGGCCGCCGCCAACCGGCGCCACGGGGAGCGGCTTCGTAGCGCCACGTTTCGGTGCTGAGCACCCGCGAAAGGCCCTGCGGCTGACCCGCGGGCGACGGCCCCAGAAACGCATAGCACTCACCGGGGAGCAGGCCGCGGCGAGACATCCCGTAGCGAGCCACATCGCCCACGTCGATCCAGGCCCAGAGACCCGCTTCACGCGGGTACTGGTTGAAGATGCCAAAATCCCCAACCGGCGAATCATCAAGGTCGACGGCAAAGCCGGCGCCACTATCAAGATTACGCACGGTCACCTCCGGAGCGCCGACGACTTCCAGCAGGTAGAGCCTGCCTTCCGCCTCGGCCAACAGCGGCGCCGACGAAGGATTCCAAAGCAGGCCCGAGACGTGGAAACGCATCCGGTGTCGCCCGTCCGTACGCGCATTGAAAAAACCGAGGCTCAGCCGTAGGTCCACCAACGGAGCGAAATGACTTAAGGCGTGATCCGAACCCGCCGCCTGCATGACCGGCAGCCCCGCGGCGCGATTATCGCGTAGGTCCGCCTGGGCCAAGGCGGTCGCGACCTCCGGGCCGACCGTAGCGGCCAAGACCGCCGGCGACCCGAGGTCCCGCTTCCAACCGCCCAGGACCGGATTGGTGAGCAATCCCCAGCCACCCCAACTCCTGCCGGGCTGCGCCGGGAGATTGGTCACGGAACGGTAGATGCCCTCATCTCCCCACTCCCCCGCCAGGGCTTCGGTGTCGCCCGGCAGCGAAGCCGCCGCGCCGGAAGCGACCGCCTGGCGTGCCACCTGACCCCGCGCCCATGGGCTCGCCCGGCGGGAGGTCGTCGCCTCGCCGCCGTCGTCATGACCGCAGGAGATGTCTTCGCACCGCCAACGCCAGCGGGTACCATCGAGCATCCGTTCGCCGGACAGGCGAACCTCCTCGCGGCCCGAGGGCGTGCGACGCGAAGCGACCGCGGCCTCCCCGTCCATCCAGGTGGCGACCTGATCCGCACCGGCGGCGGCTTGCACTTCGGCGAGCGCGAGGCGCAAAAGCGCCGACGCCTCCTGCCGTAGACGCATCCGCTCCGCCGCCACCGTTTGCTCGGCAACCGCGACCGGCGACAGCGCGACGAGCAGCGTGACAAAGGCCGCGAGCCCGCTCAAAAGCACCAGCACCAGCAACAAGGAGAACGCGCGTGAGTGTCGCATGGATGATGAACCCCAGACCCTTTCCATTGCATCGAAGTTGGCAAAACCAGAGACACCTCACGCATCACCATGAGTCCTCGTCGCGTGAAAATCCGTGTCAGCCGCCCCACCCCGCGGCGCGCCGCCACCCAGACCCCGCCGCCGGCCCCGGCGGCCCTCCGGCTCGTCATCGTCGAAGACCAAGCCGCCATCCGCGAAATGATCGGCGAACTCCTTGGTCGGCAACCTGGCCCGATGGTCGTCGGCGCCGCCGCCTCGGGACCCGAGGGGCTGGAGATGGTGGCGCGGCTGGACCCCGACGTCGTGGTGCTCGACATCCAGATGCCGGGCATGGGCGGGATCGAGTTCCTGCGGCGGCTGCGGCGGACCTCGACCCGGACGAAGGTGCTCGTCTTCTCCGCACGGCAAGAAGCACACGTGATCCGGAACCTCGTGCAGGAGGGCATCCAGGGATACGTCAACAAGTCGCAGACCCTCACGGAGCTCCGCCAGGCCGTGGCGAAGGTCGGTCAAGGCGGCAACTGGTTCGACGACGCCTTCGGCCAGACCGTCCGCGACGCGCTCGCGAACCCACGCATCCAGTCCGACCGCCTGATCGAGCAGCTGACCCCGCGGGAGCGCGAGATCGCCCTGCTCATCGCGGGCAGTCACAGCAGCAAGGAGGTGGCCCATCGGCTCGGGCTGAGCATCAAGACGGCGGAAAACCACCGCTCCAACCTCATGCGCAAGCTGGGCGTACACGACGTCGCCGGGCTGGTACGCTACCTGGTTCGTCAAGGACTCGTTGACCCTACGAACGAGTGAGGCAAAGCAAGGAAAGGCACTTAGGTTAAAAACCCTACTAATAAAGCATTCTATTCAAAGGCATTCCCGGGTTAAGGTTCGACCCGCACCACCCAACCTCCAACATCGTATGAACATGAAGAGCCCGGCCCAGAAAACGAAAAGCGTGGTCATCATCGAGGATCAGACAGCCATCCGTGAGCTGGTGACTGAAATGCTTGAGGGCAAGGGGAAGTTCAAGGTCATCGGTTCGACGGCCGATGGCGCCGAAGGCGTCGAACTCGCCCTCCGACTCAAGCCGGACATCCTGATCCTCGACATCCTCCTCCCGGGTATCACCGGCATCGAGGTGCTGCATCGCCTACGCAACACCCTCCCCGAACTCCGCGTCCTGGTCTTCTCCGGCAAGTCCGAGAAGCAGCTGGCCCGCGGCTTGCTCAAGGAAGGCGTCCGGGGCTTCGTCAACAAGTCCGCCCCGCTCTCCGAATTGCGCAAGGCCATGGACGCGATCGCCGAAGGGGAGTCCTGGTTCAGCGAGGTCTATAACCGCGCCTTGGTCGAGGCCCTCAACAGCCCCGAGACGCGGGTCGACCAGATGGGCTCCGGCCTCACCGACCGCGAACGCGAGATCGCCGTGCTACTCGCCAAGAGCCACACCAGCAAGGAAGTGGCCGCCAAGCTCAATATCAGCACCAAGACGGCCGAGAACCACCGCACTAACCTCATGCGTAAGCTGGGGGTCCACGATGTCGCGGGGGTCATCAGGTATGTCGTCCGGCAAGGCCTCTACGACCCCAGCGGCGAAGGCTGAGGCTTGCTAGACCTCAGGACGCCCCTAGGCGTAGGGCATGCTCCGCTTCTTCCGCGCTAACTGTAAGATTTCCCTCTTCGCAGCCGCCCTGCTTTGCGGCGGATTCACCGCCAAGGCGGCGACCTATTACGTCAGCCAGTCCACCGGTGATGACAGTCTCGACGGACTCGCCGCCGCCAAGGCGGGAGCAAAAGGCCCTTGGAAAACGCTCACCAAAGCCTCCATCGAATATAAGCCTGGCGACAGCATCCTTCTCAAAAAGGGCGACACTTGGAACGAAGAACTCACCCCGAAAGGCAGTGGCACACCCGAAAAGCCAATCCTAATCAGTTCCTATGGGCAGGGCAATAAGCCCCTCATTGACCGCGAGGATTTCAAGCAGGACCGCACCGGTATCCGCCTCGACAACCAAGGCGGCTACAAGATTGTGGGCATCGAATTCGCCCGCTGCATGACCGGCATCTACGCCGAATACGCCAAGGGCGCTCCCACCCAGAAATACCTTTGGATTGAAGACTGCTACTTCCGCGACTCCCTGCTTTACGGGCGCTACGAGGACTACCCGAAGCGCAAGATCGGCCTCGGCGTCTGCCTCTTCTCGTGGGAAACCGACAAGAAAATCGTCATGCAGGACATCATGGTGAAAAACTGTGTCTTCCGCAGACTCGCATCCGGCTTCTGGACGAACAGTCCCGACAACTTCAACAAGAACGCATCCTTCGTTTACAACTTCGCCAACCTGAATTTTGAAAACTGCCTCTTTGAAGAAGGCTACCAGTGGCAGCTCGGCATCCGTGGCGTGATCAAAGGCTCCGTCAAAAACTGTGTTACGCACGATATTGGTCGCGGCTTCCGCTCCTTCAACGGTGTGGCCGGAGCGATGTTCTTCCGTTGCAGAGACTGGATTTTCGAGGACAGCGAGTGGGGCTTTGTGGACATCGGCCTTGGTAGCGGTGATGGCGAGGCTTTCGACTTCGAGGGTAATTGCGACAATATGATCATGCGTAATTGCAACTTCCACGATACCGACGGCCCCGGCTTCCTCCTCTGCTGCTATGCTTCGGATGGGCATCCCAACATGGGCATCGTCATGGAAAACTGCGTCATTAACGCGAAATCCAAGCGCCCCCTTCAGCCGCGCGTCCGCGCAGCGATTATCAACACCACCGACTGGACCGAGGCTACGTGGAACAAATGCCGATTTTACCTCTCCAAAGGCGAGGGCATCATGGCGGTGATGGATCGCGAAAAAGACAAGCGCTCCACGTTCAAGGACTGCTTTGTCAAAAATCTCAGCGCTGCCTGCAGTTCGCCGAAACATCCCGCCAAAATGACCGAGATTGTCGCTGCTGCCGGTGCGACGGGCCCTACCTTCTTGCTCGATTTCGGGCGCCCCGTCTCCATCAACGAATTCAAACTTAAAGAAGATCCGGCCTCCGGGATCTCGCGCTACATCATCGAAACCTGGGACGATAAAAATTCGCAGTGGAAGAGTTGCTTTAATGGCCGGGGCATCGGCGGCGAATTCGTTTGCGTCATCGTCCCGCAAACCA
>CAIRWP010000159.1 GCA_903882335.1 uncultured Opitutia bacterium
CTCGCTCAGCGAGGCCGATAAACGCAGGCTGGAGGACCTCAGCGCACGGCTGCGCTGATCCCCCGGAGCACCCCCTCCCCCTTTCCCCATGCGCCGCCCTCTCCTCTCTCCCCTGCTCCTGCTGCTGGCCGCGCTGGCCCAGGCGCAGACTCCCGCGTTCACCACGACGGAGAGCATGCAGAAGGAGGCCAAGGCCTCCGTCATCCTCCTCGAGCGCCTGCACATCAGCAAACGCGAGATGGCGAGCATCGACATGGCCGAGGTCGTCCGCACCTACTGCGAGAACCTCGACGGCGCCAAGATGTACTTCACCGAGGCCGAAGTGGAGGAGTTCGTCAACCGCTACGCCAAGACCCTCGATCTCTACCTGCAGCGCGGCAACCTGACCCCGGGCTTCGAGATCTACGCGTCCTTCAAGCACAAGGTACAGGTCCGGACCGAAGCCTCGCTGGCGGCCCTCGACCAGCCCCTCGACCTCTCCAAGGACGACGTCTTCCCCCTTGAGCGCCGCAAGGCCAAGTGGCCGGCCACCACCGCCGAGGCCGATGCCCTCTGGGCCAAACGCCTGCGGCTCGACATGCTCGGCGAGGTGCTGGGCGAGGACCGCACCAACGCCGCCGCCCGCAAGGCCAACGGCAAGGAGCCCGAACTCGAGGTGACGCCGGAGAAGCTCAAGGCGGCCGCCGCCCGCCTCAAGAAGCGCTACGACAAGGTACGCACCTACCTCAACTACGACGTGGCCGAGGTCGAGGAGCTCTTCATCAACGCCTACTCCACGCAGTACGACCCGCACTCGATCTTCTTCTCCCAGCAGTCGCTGGAGGAGTTCGAGATCGCCATGCGCAACTCGCTGGTGGGCATCGGCGCCACGCTGTCGGACGAGGACGGCTACTGCACGGTGAAGGACCTCCTGCCGGGCGGCCCGCTCGACCTCTCCGGCCAGGTGAAGCCCGGCGATAAGATCATCGCCGTCGGTCAGGATGCCGAGGGCGAGATGGAGGACATCGTCGGCATGCGCCTCAACAAGGCCATCGGCAAGATCCGCGGCAAGCAGGGCACCTCGGTGCGCCTGCTCGTCGACCCCGCCGCGGGCGGCGGCCGCAAGACCGTCGTGCTGAAGCGCGACCAGATCAAGCTCGTCGGCCAGATGGCCTCGGCCCGCGCCTTCGAGCTCGGCGCCAGCCAGGGCGTCGTCGGGGTCGTCGACCTCCCCGCGTTCTACGGCAAGAACCCCGACGGCACGGGCTCCAGCCCCACCAAGGACGTCGAACAGCTGCTCGAGAAACTCAAGGCGCTCGGCGCCAAGGCCATCATCATGGACCTGCGCAAGAACGGCGGCGGTCTCCTCACCGAGGCGGTCGACCTCTCCGGCCTCTTCATCCCCAAGGGCTCCGTGCTGCAGGTCCGCGACAGCGGTGGCCGCACCCAGGACTACCGCGACGAGGATGCCAAGGTGGTGTGGGACGGCCCGCTCATCGTGCTGACCTCCAAACTGTCCGCCTCGGCGTCCGAGATCTTCGCCGGCGCGATGCATGACCACCGCCGCGCGCTCATCGTGGGCGACGTCACCACGCACGGGAAGGGCTCGGTCCAGAACATCCTCGAGCTGAGCCGCTTCGACCGGAACCTGAAGTCCGCCGTCAAGGTGACCATCCAGAAGTGGTATGCCCCGAGCGGCTCCTCGATTCAGCTCAAGGGCGTCGGCGCCGATATCGTCGTGCCGTCCGTCTTCTCGGTGCTGCCGGTAGCCGAGTCCGACCTCAACCGCCCACTGGCCTGGGATTCGGTGGCCCCTTCCCTCACCCAGCCCGACGAGGGCGACTGGCTCAAGGCCAAGCTCTCGGACAAGCTGATCGCCGACCTCGCCGCCGCCTCCGCCCGCCGCCAGGCCGAGATGCCGGAGTTCGTCACGCTGGGCCGCTCGATCGACTGGACCAAGAGCCGTCAGGCCCGCCAGGAGATCTCGCTCTCGCTCGCCACGCGCCTGCAGGAGCGCAAGGACGACATCGTCTTCCGGGACCAGGTGCGCAAGGACCTCGCCGCCTACGCGCTGAAGGGCACCAAGGTCGCCGACGTGAAGCTCGACGCCGCGCTGGAGCAGGAGAAGAAGGAAGGCCCAGACTACGCGAGCAAGTCCAAGAAGATCAGCCGCATCCGCGACCCGCTCGAGGACGATGATTGGCCGGAGTACGACATCCAGCTGCGCGAGGCGGTCCGCATCGCCGGCGACTGGGTCAAGGCCCTGCCCGCCACGGCCGTCGCGACCAAGCCCGCCGAGTCCGAGACCAAGTCGCGCTGAGCAGCCGCCCAGCCCGCCCGCAGACCCGCCCACCGGCGGGTTTTTTGTTGGGCGGGAACGGAGGCTTTGGCTTGGCGGGCGAACCGCGGCAGGCACCTTGGGACCCATGGAATTTCCGATCGTCCTCGCTGTCCTCGCCCTCCTGGTCCTACTCGCCGGGCTCATCATCTCGCTCGGCGGCCGCCGCGGCTCGGCGCGCGTCCAGACCCGTCGGCATGGCGAGCTGGAAGGTCGGCCGGTCGCCTTGCACACGCTGGGGAATGCGCTGGGCCTCACCGCGCAGGTCAGCGAGTTCGGCGCGACGCTGGTATCGGTGCGCGTGCCGGATCGCCAGGGCGTCATCGCCGAGGTGACGCTGGGGCACGATGACTTCCGCGGCTATGTGGAGCTGAACCCGTACCTCGGCAGCA
This sequence comes from uncultured Opitutia bacterium, assembly GCA_903882335.1. Taxonomy (GTDB): domain Bacteria; phylum Verrucomicrobiota; class Verrucomicrobiia; order Opitutales; family UBA953; genus UBA953. The sequence goes on from CAIRWP010000159.1 coordinate 2,710, forward strand.
CCGTCGGGCGCTACGCGAACCGGATCGCCGACGGCCGCTTCACCATCGATGGCCGGACCTTCCAGGTCGCGCGCAACAGCCACGGCCAGCACCTCCACGGCGGCGTGGCCGGCCTCGACCGCCGTGTCTGGTCCAGCCAGCCGGTCCGCGAAGGCAACGCCGCCGGGGTGCGGCTCACGTATGTCAGCCCCGCGGGCGAAGAGGACTACCCGGGCACGCTGACCGTGCACGTGACCTACCTCGTGCCCGCCGACCGCAACGAGGTCCGCCTCCGCTTCGAGGCGACGACGGACGCCCCCACGCTCTGCAACCTGACGAACCATGCGTTCTTCAACCTCGCCGGCGGCGGCGAGATCCTGGACCACCGCCTGGAACTCTTCGCGGACCGCTTCATCCCGGTCTCGGAGAGCCTCATCGCCACCGGCGAACGCGCGCCCGTCGAAGGCACACCGTTCGACTTCCGTCGCCCCCACGCCGTCGGCGAACGCATCGGCGCGGCCCACCCGCAGCTCGTCCGGGCGCGCGGCTACGACCACGCCTACGACCTCGGCCTCGGCGGCGCGACGCGGCTCGCCGCGCGCATGACCGACCCGGAGAGCGGCCGCACCCTCGAGGTGCTCACGGACGCGCCCGGCCTCCAGTTCTATTCCGGCAACTTCCTCGACGGCACGATCAAGGCCCGCTGGCACCAGCCGTATGGCTTCCGCCAAGGCTTCTGCCTCGAGCCCGGCCTCTTTCCCGACTCGCCGAACCAGCCGGCCTTCCACCGCGCCGGCTATCCCAGCGGCGTGCTGCGCCCCGGCGAGACGTACGCGATGGAGATGGTCTACCGCTTCGGGGTCGCGTAATCGGAGCGGCTCAGGCTAAGCGCCCACCTGCACCGAGGATGGGATTCGAACCAAGTCTCCGGTTTCCTCAGCCAACAAAAAGGGCCGGCGTAAGCCGGCCCTTTCGTTTTTTGGAGGGGAGCTTCAGCCGCCCGCGTTACGGGCGTCCTCGCGGGCCTGGGAGGCGGTGCTGTCCGCCCAGAGCTGGCGGGTGATGCGCAGGAGCACGTAGCCGCTCACGAGGGTAACCCCGGTGAGGATCCACGCC
>CAIRWP010000160.1 GCA_903882335.1 uncultured Opitutia bacterium
AAACTCCGTCGGCCGGCCTGAGGTGGAAGCGACGGTCGAGCTCGGCGTCCTGGCGGACACGCACGGCCGGCTCCGGCCGGAGGCGGTGATCGCGTTGGCCGGGTGCGCCGAGTACTACGTCGCCGGCGACCTGTGCAGCCCGCTCATCGTGCCGGTGCTCGCCGACCTCGCCCCGACCTTCGCCGTGGCGGGCAACTGCGACGACGACGAGTCGCTGCCGCTGGTCCTCCTCCGCGAGGTCGCCGGCGTCCGCATCCTGATGCACCACGGGCATTTGCCCGTCGACGAGTCCGCCTATCGGCCCGACGTCGTGATCACCGGGCATACCCACGTGCCGCGCATCGTCCAGGAGGGCGGGGTGCTGCGACTCAACCCGGGCAGCGCCGGCCCGCGGCGTTTTAACCTTCCTGTGACGGTGGCCCGCCTTACCTTGCGGGCTGGCCGGGCCTCCGCCCGGTTGATCGACCTGCCGCTCGCATGAGCCAACCCCTACCCATCGACCTACTGAAGGCCGACCTCGTCGCCGCCTGTGGGCGGACGCGGCGCCTCGTCCTGCGCGCGCCGACGGGCTCGGGCAAGTCCACGCGGATCCCGCAGATGCTGCTGGACCTCGGTCTGGTCGAGGGGCAGATCGTCGTGCTGCAGCCCCGACGGATCGCCGCCCGCCTGCTCGCCGCGCGCATCGCGCAGGAGCGGGGCGGCAAGCTCGGCGCGGAGGTCGGCTACCAGATCCGCTTCGAGCGGGTCGAATCCGCCCAAACCCGCATCAAGTTCGTGACCGAGGCGTTGCTGCTCCGCCAGATGGCCTCGGATCCCCAGCTCAAGGGCATCGGCGCCGTGGTCTTCGACGAGTTCCATGAGCGCAACCTGCATTCGGACGTCGCCCTCGCGTTGGCGCGCCGCCTCCAGGAGACCGGCCGACCCGACCTCCTGCTGGTCGCGATGTCCGCCACGCTCGACACGGAGGGCGTGGCCCGGTGGCTCGGTTCGGCCGAGACGCTCGCCGCCGATGGTCGCACCTTCCCGGTCGACGTCGAGTACACGCACCAGCCGCGCAATTCCACGCGTCCCGTCTGGGACGCCGCGGCGGAGCAGGTCCGGCGTATCCTGCAGGAAGAGCCCGAAGGCGATATCCTCGTCTTCATGCCGGGCTCGTACGAGATCATGCGCACCCTTGGCGCCGTCCGCAACCTGCCGGAGTCCGGCGGCGTCGACATCCTGCCGCTCCACGGCGAGCTGCCGCCCGAGGAGCAGGACCGCGCCGTCAAGCCAGGGCCTCGCCGCAAGGTGATCGTCGCCACCAACGTCGCCGAGACCTCGCTCACCATCCCCGGCGTGCGCGCCGTCGTCGACGCCGGCCTCGCCCGTGTGGCCCGCTTCGACCCGCACCGAGGCATCGACACCTTGCTCATCGAGCCGGTCTCGCAGGCTTCCGCCGAGCAACGCGCCGGCCGCGCCGGCCGTACGGGCCCCGGACGCTGCATCCGGCTCTGGTCGCAGACCGACCACGCCGCGCGGCCCTTGCGCGAGACGCCCGAGATCAAGCGGGTCGACCTCTCCGAGACGATTCTGCTGCTCCTGACGTCGGGTTGGGGCGACGCGACCACCTTCCCGTGGTACGAGAAGCCCGACGACAAGGCGCTCCAGCGGGCGCTGGCCGTGCTGCGGGACCTGGGCGCGGTGGATGGCGCCGGTGCGTTGACACGGCTGGGCCGCCGCATGGCGGTCTTCCCGGCCCACCCCCGCTACGCGCGCATGCTGATGGCGGCCGGCGAGTTCGGCTGCGTCGCCGAGGTCGCCCGCATCGCCGGCTTGTCGCAGGGCCGCGACATCCTTTTCCGCAAGGTCGATGACCGGACCGAGAACGCGCGCGACGCGGTCGCGCAGGAGGATGGGTCCGACTTCTTCACGCGCCTCGCGCTGCTGAGCCGGGCCGCGGAGATGAAGTTCGACCTCGATGGCTGCGAGCGCCTGGGGATCCACGCGCAGTCCGCCCGCCAGGCCGACCAGGCGGCCCGTCAGTTCCTGCGCATCGCCGAAGGGCAGGGCTTGCCCGTCAACGACGATCCCGCGGATCCCGCCGCCCTCCGCCGCTGCCTCCTGCTGGGTTTCTCCGACCGGCTGGCGATCCGGCTCGACGCCGGCACCTTGCGTTGCGCGCTCGTCCATGGCCGCAAGGGCGAGCTGCGCCGCGAGTCGGCGGTGCGGCACGCGAAGCTCCTCGTGGCGGCCGAGATCGACGAGATCCAGGCGCGCGGCGAGGTCACGACCTTCCTGTCCTTGTGCACCGCGGTCGAGGAGGCCTGGCTGCGCGAACTTTTCCCGGAGGATTTCACCGAGGTCTCCGCGCCGCGCTACGACCCGACGTTGCGTCGCGTGCTCGCGCGGGTCGAACGGCGCTTCCGCGACCTGGTGCTCGAGACGGTCGAACGCGACGAAACCCCGTCCGATGCCGCCAGCCGCCTCCTCGCCGAGGAGGTGGTGGCCGGCCGGCTGGAGCTTGAGAAGTGGGACGGCCAGGTGGATGGTTGGATCCGCCGCCTGAACTTCCTTGCGAAGCATTGCCCGGAGCTAGGTATCGCCCCGTTCGACGAGGCGGGCCGCCGGATGGTGATCGAAGAGGTCTGCGCGGGGGCCGTGGCCTACCGCGACATCCGCGAGCGCCCAGTGATGGGGATCGTCCGCGGGTGGCTGACGCATGAGCAGGCGATGGCGCTGGAGTCCTATTGCCCGGAGAAGATCGTGCTGCCGCGCAAGAAGCATCCGGCCCGCATCGAGTACACGACCGACGGCGAGGCTGAGGTCGAGGCGACGGTGCAGGAGCTCTATGATTTCCCCGGTAGCAAGCTGCGGGTCTGCCAGGGCAAGGTCCCGATCGTCGTCTGCATCCAATCCCCCGCCCGGCGCACCCAGCAGCGGACGCGCGACCTCGACGCCTTCTGGAAAGGCTCCTATGAGCTGGTGAAGAAGGAACTTCGGGGTCGCTACCCCAAGCACGAGTGGCGATAGTCCGCCCGACCCCATGCGCCGTCGCGACTTCCTTTCCGTAGCTTCCGCTGCCGCGCTGGCGTTGGCGCTGGGCGCCCAGGTCGCGCCCGCCGTCCGCGGCTCGCGCAAGAAGGGCCTCGGACTCGTCGCGAAGAAAGACAACGGGTGGGAGGCGAAGGTCCAGGCGCTGCGTCCCTCCTGGCTCTACACCTGGGGCTCGTCGCGGCCGGAAGGCCTGCCGGCCGAGATCGACTTCACCCCGATGGTGTGGGGTTACTGGGGGCAGGACGCCTCGCTCGCCAGGCTCGGCGAGAAGGCCAAGGCGACCGGCCAGCGTCATCTGCTCGGTTTCAACGAACCGGATGGCAAGGATCAGGCCAACCTCTCCGTGGAGAAGGCCCTCGCCGCCTGGCCCGCCTTGATGAAGACCGGCCTGCGCCTTGGCAGCCCGGTCTGCGTGCATCCGGATAACGCGTGGATGAAGGCGTTCATGCAAGGCGTCGCGGAGCGGAAACTCCGGGTCGACTTCATCTGCATGCATTCGTACGGCGGACCGGACGCCGATGGGCTGGTCAATCGGATCCAGGCGATCTCGAAGACCTACGGGGGCCGGCCGGTGTGGCTCACCGAGTTCGCCGTCGGTGACTGGGACGCGAAGTCCCGCGAGCAGAACCGATTCAAGCCCGAGCAGGTACTCGCCTTCATGCGCAAGGTCATGCCGAAACTCGACGCGCTCGAATGCCTGGAGCGGCATGCCTGGTTTCCCGCCAGTCCCACCAGCGCCGCGCTCGGGACCTCCGCCTTGCAGGATGCCGAGGGGCGCCTCACCCCGTTGGGAGAATACTTCCGCACTTGCTGACCATGGCCCCGGTTTCCCTGCCTTGGCATCAGGTGCCGATCCATGTGGTGGATTTCGAGGGCGGTCCGCGCACGGGGGTCGTCGAGTTCGGCGTGGCGACCCTGCTGGGGGGCGAGGTCGTCTCGGTCGCGACGGCCTTGCACGCGCCGCGGGCGGCCATCCCGGCGCTCGACACCCAATGCCACGGCTTGGCCGACCGTGATCTGGCCGGCGCCACGCCGTTCGAGGCCGAGTGGGAGCGCTGGGTCTCGCTGCGTCGCACGGGGCTGCTGGCCGCTCACAACGCCACGGTCGAACACGACCTGTTACGCGGGACCTGGGCCCGTCCCTCGGCGGTCCCTGCCTTCGTCGGCGAGGGCGGCGCCGTCGCCGAATGGGGTCCGTGGATCGACACGTGCCGGCTGGCCCGGGCCTGGGCACCCTCGTTGGGCGACTTCCGTCTTGGTCAGCTGGTGGCCGACCTGCGGCTGGGCTCCCGCCTCGAGGCCTTAGCCGCCCAGCATTGCCCACCCAAGCGGCGGCGTTTCCATTGCGCCTTGTACGACGCCTTGGCCGCGGCCTTGGTGCTCCGGGCCCTGTGCGCCCTCGAGGGTCGCTCCCAGGCCACCCTCGCCCAATTAGTGCGCGACAGCGTGTCCGCCCCGGCGGCTAATGACTTGATGCAGGGCGAGCTGGGGTTGTGAGTTTCCGCTTCACTCCCGGGGGGCGGGGGCTAACTAGGTAGCCTCTCCTCATGGCATCCAAGACTCCTCTCCGCGTGGCCGTCACCGGCGCCGCCGGCAACATCGGTTACGCCGCCATCTTCCGCCTCGCCTCCGGCGCGGTGTTCGGGCCCGACCAGCCCGTCGCCCTTAACCTCATCGAGGTCGGGCCCGGTCTCAACGCCCTCGCCGGCGTGGTGATGGAGCTCCAGGACTGCGCCTTCCCGTTGCTCACCGAGGTCGTCGCCACCGGCGACCTGGATGTCGGCTTCAAGGACGCCGACTGGTGCCTGCTCATCGGCGCGGTGCCGCGCAAGGACGGCATGGAGCGCAAGGACCTGCTCGGCATCAACGGCAAGATCTTCATCGGTCAGGGCCAGGCGATCGCCCGCAGCGCGAAGAAGACCGTCAAGGTCCTCGTCGTCGGCAATCCCTGCAACACCAACTGCCTCATCGCCCTGCGCTCCGCCGGCCACCTGCCCGCCGAGAACTTCTTCGCGATGACCCGCCTCGACGAGAACCGCGCCAAGTCGCAGCTCGCGGGCCAGGCCGGCGTGCACAACTCGGTCGTCAAGAATGTCGCCATCTGGGGCAACCACTCCTCGACGCAGTATCCCGATTTTACCAACGCCACCATCGGCGGCCAGCCTGCCCCGCAGGTCATCACCGACCATGCCTGGCTGAAGGAGACCTTCGTGCCCGACGTCCAGAAGCGCGGCGCCGCCGTGATCAAGGCCCGCGGCGCCTCCTCCGCGGCCTCCGCCGCCAACGCCGCGCTGGACACCCTCCGCAGCCTGCACTTCCCGACCCCCGCGGGCGACTGGCATTCCGCCGCCGTCCTCTCGAAGGGCGACTACGGCATCACCCCGGGAATCATGTTCGGTTACCCGCTGCGCACCAAGGCCGACGGCTCCTGGGAGATCGTTCAGGGCCTGCCGCTCGACGCCTTCTCCAAGGAGAAGATCGCGGTCACCGAGAAGGAACTGCTCGAGGAGCGCGCGACCGCCTCCGAAGCCCTCGGCTTGCAGCTCTGAAGCCAGCCTAATGAACGCCCAGGCGGCAAGGGACCTCCCTTGACCGCCTTTTTTTTGCCCGTAGTTTTCGGGGATGGACCTACTGGCCCGAGTCGACTGGTTCCAGATTTTGGCCGCGCTCTGCTTCTGGCTGGCCTTGGTCTGGGCGCAGCATCTGGACCGCGGCTTCCCGGCCTGGCTGCGCCGTCTCGCCCTGCCGGCCTTGCTGGGGTGGTCGGTGGTGGACTTCTGCACGGACGGGGTGGGCTTCTGGCCGGCCGTGGCCGCCGCGCCGGCGGGCTTCTTTGCGCTCTGGCTCGGGGCGCATGGCCTGCGTCGCTTCCTTTCCGATGATCTCGCGCCGGCGCCGCGCCGCTACCTGGAAATGCTGTCGGCCACCGGTCCGTTGGTCGCGGCGGCGGCCTGGGTCTGGTCGCGCTACGATCGGACCTTCGCCGGCTTCCCGGATCCGCTCGCCACGCTGACCACCGTCCACTTCGCCATCACGTTCGGCGTCCTGCCGCTGGCGATGGCGGCGAGCGAACGCCCGCTGCCGCGCTCGCGCCGGCGCGACCTCGGGCTCTGGCTTTATGTCGCCGGGGCGCCGGCCACCGCGTTGTGCTTCGCCTTGCGCACGGATCCTTTCCGCCCCGGCATGGTCGAAGTCGGCTGCGCCATCGCCTTCGCCGCCGGGTTCCTGCTCTGGGCCACCGGCATGCCGGTGCGGCGCGGGCCCTGGCCGTATGTGTGCCTGGTCCCCGGCTTCTTGCTCGGCGTCGGCTACACCGCCGCCCAG
>CAIRWP010000161.1 GCA_903882335.1 uncultured Opitutia bacterium
GGCCTCGCTCAGCTTCAGCAGCCGGAAGTACGGGGTGCCGCGGGACAGCTCCACCTTATCCTCGAGGAACAATTCCTGCCGGGAGAAGGCGAGGATCCGGTCGACGTTGGTCGACTCCACGGTGAAGGACTGGCTGATGCCAAACTCCGGCACCTTGCCGCGGGCGAACCGGCTGAAGTCGATCGGCGCGCGCTGGATCGGCGTCCGGGCGCCGTCGCCCTGGTTGGCGTACTCCACGAAGACCGCGGGTTCGTAGCGACTGCTTTCCGTGGCGGCGAAGACGACCTCGTTGGCGGTGAAGCCGGCCTGCCGCAACGCGGCCTGCAGCACGGCGCGTTGCGCGGCGAGGGCGGCGCGACCGGCGGCGAAATCCTCACCTCGCCAGGAGAGCGAACCGCTCATCCCGCCTTGGCCGGAGCGGACGTCCAACGTCGCGACGCCCTTGACAGTGATTTCCGGACGGTTCTGGCGGAACTGGCCGATCGACTTGCCGACCTTGTCGGAGGCGATGACGAACGCGAGGGCGAGCGCCACGCCGAAGAGGAGGAAGGCGAGCGACGGGAAGAAGGTGGGGCTGACCGGACGGGAAGGCTTTTCGGTGGACATGACCAAGCAGTCTGTCCGTCCGCCGGGCGGCTTCAACGGAAACTTAACAACATTCCAGAAGGAACTAGGCCGGCTTCAGGTCATACCCGTCCTTGCGGTCGAGCATGGCCCAACCGAGGGCGGTCAGTTCCTTCCGGAGCTGGTCGGCCGTCGCGAAGTCTTTGGCCTGCTTGGCGGCCCAGCGCCGGGCGCCGAGGTCGGCCACGGCCGGGGGGATGGCCACGGCGGCCTTGACCACGAAGAGTGTCAGGCCGAGGGCATGGAGGATCTTGGCCAGGCCGACGACATCCTGCCGGGCCTGGGCCGGGGTGACCTCGACCTGCTCCCCGACGACGGTGAAGACCTGCCCGAGGCAACCCGGGATATTGAGGTCCTCCTGGAGGATGGCCCAGGCGGGGGCGAAGCGCCCCCAGGCCGTCTGGGTCTCCTGGACGGCCGGGGCGGCGAACTCGGCCCGGGTGAAGCCCGCCACCTCGAGGAGGCGGTCGGTCCAGCGCTCCAGCTTGCCGAGGGCGGACCGGGCATTCTCCACGCCGTGAAGGGTGAAGTTCAGCGAGGTCCGGTAGTGACCGCTGATGAGGGCGTAGCGGACCTCCATCGGGGTGAAGCCCTTGGCGACTAGGTCGTCGAGGGTGTAGAGGTTGCCCTTGCTCTTGGACATCTTGTCGCCGTCGACGAGCAGGTGCGCGCTGTGGAACCAATGCGCGGCGAACCCCTTCACGCCGGTCGCGCACTCGGTCTGCGCGATCTCGTTCTCGTGATGCGGGAAGCAGAGGTCGACCCCGCCGCCGTGCAGGTCGAAGGTGGCGCCGAGATGCTGCAGGGACATCGCGGAGCACTCGATGTGCCAGCCGGGACGACCTTCGCCCCAGGGGCTGGGCCAGTGGTTGTCGCCGTCCTCGGGCTTGTGGGATTTCCACAGGGCGAAGTCGGCGGCGGACTCGCGGTCGTACTCGTCGGCGTCGTTGGCCTCGCCGGCGCTGTTGGTCGCCTGGGTGCGGGACTGGGTGCGATCCAGGCGGGAGAGTTTACCGTAATCGGCGCAGGAGCAGACCTTGAAGTAGACGGAGCCATCCTTGGCCACGTAGGCGTGGCCTCGGTCGACGAGCGACTTGATCATGGCGACCTGCTGCGGGATGTGCGCGACCGCGCTGGGCTCGACCTGCGGGACGAGCAGCCCGAGGGCGGCGCAATCGGCGTGGAACTTGTCGGTCCAACCCCGGGTGAACGCCGTCAGGGTCATCTTCGCCGCCATCGCCCCGCGGATCGTCTTGTCGTCCACGTCGGTGAGGTTGCGGACATGCTTCACCGTGAGGCCGTCGACCTCGAGGGTGCGGCGCAGGACGTCCTGCAGGAGGAAGGTCCGGAAGTTGCCGATGTGGGCCGGGCCGTACACGGTCGGACCGCAGCAATACATACCGAAGGTGGAGCGGCCGGGCTTGAGGAGCAAGGGGCGCACCTCGCGGCTCATGGTATCGTGCAGGAAGACGGGCATACGGTGCGTCCAGATAGGAAAGAAGCCCGCCCGAGGGCGAGAAGGAAGCGTCATAGACCAGAAAACGGCTTGTGACCCGAACCTCTGACGGGGATAAAGAGGTACCCTCCCTCCCCCCATGAGCACACCCAAGAAGAAGCCCGGCCTCGGCACGCAGACCCTGCACGCCGGCCAGAAACCCGACCCAACCACCGGCGCCCGCGCCGTCCCGATCTACCAGACGACGAGCTACCAGTTCCGGGACACCGAGCACGCCGCCAACCTCTTCGGCCTGAAGGAACTCGGCAACATCTACACCCGCATCATGAACCCGACGACCGACGTGCTCGAGCAGCGTGTCGCGGCGCTCGAAGGCGGCTCGGCCGCGCTCGCCCATGCCTCCGGGCAGGCCGCCATCACCGCGGCCATCCTGAACCTCGCCGGCGCCGGCGACCACATCGTCTCGGTCTCGCAGCTCTACGGCGGCACCTACAACCTGTTCCACTACACCCTGCCCAAGCTCGGGATCGAGGTCTCGTTCGTCGACGGCGATGATCCCGAGAACTTCCGGAAGGCCGTGAAGAAGAACACCAAGGCCTTCTACGGCGAAGGCCTCGGCAATCCCCGCCTCAACATCCTCCCCTTCGCCGAGGTCGGCCAGATCGCGCAGGAAGTCGGCGTCCCCCTGATCATCGACAACACCGCCCTCTCGCCGTACCTGAACCGACCGTTCGAGCATGGCGCCAACATCGTCGTCCACTCGGCGACCAAGCATATCGGCGGCCACGGCACCTCGATCGGCGGCATCGTCGTCGACGGCGGCAACTTCGACTGGGGTAACGGCAAGTTCCCCGGCTTCACCGAACCCGACCCGTCCTACCACGGCCTGCCGCACTGGGAAGCCTTCAAGGCCTTCCCGCCCGCCGGCGGCGCGAACATCGCCTTCGTCATGAAGATGCGCCTCCAGTTCCTGCGCGATGTCGGCAGCTGCCTCTCGCCCTTCAACGCCTTCCTGTTGCTCCAGGGCCTCGAGACCCTGCACCTGCGCATGGAGCGCCACTGCGCCAACGCGCTGAAGGTCGCCCAGTTCCTCGAAGCGCACCCGAAGGTGAAGTGGACCAACTACCCCGGCCTCAAGTCCTCGAAGTACCACGACCTCGCCCGGAAGTACCTGACCAACGGCTACGGCGCCCTCGTCGGCTTCGGCCTGAAGTCGGGTCATGAGGGCGGCGCCAAGTTCATCGATGCGCTACAGCTCCACAGCCATGTCGCCAACATTGGCGACGCCCGCTCGCTCGCCATCCACCCGGCCTCCACGACGCACTCGCAGCTCACCGCGGCGGAGCGCGCCGCCGCCGGCGTGACCGACGACTACGTGCGCCTGTCCGTAGGCATCGAGGACATCGAGGACATCCTCGCCGACCTCGAGCAGGCGCTGGCGAAGGCCTGAGGCTCGCTTCCGCGTCCGAGCAGGGCGGGCCTCCGGGCCCGCCCTTTTCATTCACGGGTCAGAAGCCGAAGAACTCGCGGGCGTTGCGCGTCGCGACCTCCGCCACCTCGTCGGCGGGCAGGCCCAGCAGCGCCGCGGCCTGGGCGCAGATCTCCGGAAGGTAAGCTGGCGTATTTTCCTTCCCACGGACGGACTGCGGCGCGAGGTAGGGCGCGTCGGTCTCGAGCATAAGCCGCGCGAGTCCCTGCGCCTTCAGTGCCTGGCGGATGTCCGCGGACTTCGCGTACGTGATGATACCGGTGAAGGAGGCTCGGCCGCCGCGCTGATTGATCTGGCGGACCTGTTCGGGACCCTCGACGAAACAATGGAAGACGACCTTGCGCCAATCCACGCCGCTGTCGTCGATCAGGCGCACGCAATCGTCGAAGGCATGGCGGGAGTGGATCACCACCGGGCAATCGAACTGATAGGCCAGCGACAGCTGCCGGCGGAAGGCCGCCTGCTGCCAGCCCTTGATGCGCCCGGCTTCGGCGACGTCGGCCGGTAGGCGAAAATAATCCAAGCCGATCTCCCCGAGCGCGGCCGGGTGGGTACGGTCCGCAAAATAAGGCGAGATGGCGGCGACGGTCCCCTCCCAGCCTTCCTCGACATGGCAGGGATGGAGGCCGACGGTGTGGCGAAAAAAATCCGGCCGGGTGGCGGCGAGGTCCCGGTAGTCGGACCAATCCTTGAGGTCGGTCCCGATGGCGACCGCACCCTCGACGCCGGCGGCGCGGCATTCCTCGACCCAGGCGGCGAGACGTCCAGCCTTGAGGGCGTATTCCGGATGACAATGGGAGTCCAGCAGGCGCACGGCCCGATTAGGGTCGGCCCCGCGCAAAGGGCAAGACCGCAGCCCGACCTTGAAAAACCCGCCCTGCCCTGCACGTTGGCCGCATGCACCACTGGCTGATGAAGTCCGAACCCGACGAGTTCTCCTTCGCGGAACTCGCGCGCAAGGGCAAGGAACCCTGGACCGGGGTGCGCAACTACCAGGCGCGTAATTTCCTGCGGGCGGCGCAGGTCGGCGACCTCGTGCTCTTCTACCATTCCAACTGCACCGCGCCCGGCATCGTCGGCGTCGCCCAGGTCTCGAAGGTGGCCTTCGACGACCCCACCCAGTTCGACCCGAAGTCGGACTACTTCGACCCCAAGTCGACGCGGGATAACCCTCGCTGGAGCTGCCTCGAGGTGTCCTTCCACCAGACCTTCCGCCAGCTCGTCAGCCTGCCCGACCTACGCGAGTGCGCGGCGCTCAAGGAGATGCTGATCCTGCGACCTGGCAACCGGCTCTCCGTGACGCCCGTGACCGCCGCCGAGTTCAAGGCGATCGCGACGCTGGGGCGCGGCTGACTCAGTGGTGCCCCCGCCCGTGGGTCTCATGGACGCGGGGAGACTTCTCGATGAGCCACCAGACGGCCGCGGCCAGCGCGCCACCGGCGAGGTACTGGAGCAGCATGAGGGGTAATTCCGCCGTCGCTTCGCCCCAACCGTACTTCGTCCACTCGGTGGTGAACTCCATCACCAGGAAAAGGACGCTCCACTTGACGAAAGCCTGGCGCAGCCCGCGGATCCGCTGATCGACGCGAAGAAAAAAAAGGCAGGTGCCATAAAGTGGTAGCAGGATGAGCCAGCCTTCCGTCAGGAAGATCTGGCCAACGCGACCCAACGTCTCCCC
>CAIRWP010000162.1 GCA_903882335.1 uncultured Opitutia bacterium
AGCTGCCGGCGGGTCCGGTCGTCGACGAGTTTATTCCCCATCTCCTCCACCCGGCGTTTCGTCGCGCCCTCCAGGATCTTATCCAACCAAGGACCCTTCCGGCGATCGCACCGCCGCAGGCAATCGGGCGACCCATCGACGACGATGAGCGCGGCCAGATACGCGGCGGCCTCGACCGGGTCGGGCTCATCCATCATCTGGAGGTCGGCCACCTCGAGCGCGGCCTCGGTCGATCCTTGCGCCCATGCCTCACGGGCGCAGACCAAGGCGAGGGTTTTGTCAGGGCTCACTCCTTCCCCCAGGCGATAGGCGATGGCTAGGTTCAGCCAGGCCTGGGCATCTCCCTTCTCCGCGGCTTGCCGGAAATAAGCGATCGCCTGCCCCTCATCCTTGGGCGCGAGATCGCCTTCCATGTGAATCAAGCCCAGCCGGTTGAGGGCGACCGCACAACCTCGGTCCGCCGCGAGCCGGAAGCAGCGAAGAGTCTCGGCGACGTCCTGCGCACGGCCCAGGCCATGCTCCGCCTGGAGGCCGAGGTTGAACATCCCCATGGGCTCGCCGGCCTTCCAGGCTTCCCGGTAGTACCAGGCAGCCCGGGTGTGATTCGGAGCGCCGAACTCCCCGGTGCTATCGCACTCCCCCAAGGCGTTGAGCGCGCGACCATGCCCCTGGTCGGCCGCCCGCACGAACCATCGGCGCGCCGCGGCGGGATTCGCCGGCTCGAAAGCGCCGGTCAGCATCCCCATGGCGCGACGGAACTGCGCATCGGCATCGCCCGCCTTGGCCTTGGCGACCAGCGCCGGCCAGTCCTCCTTCGCCGCCCGCGCCAACAGTTCAGCCGCGGCCGGCCCGGGGGCGACCGGCGTCTCCGCGGAGGCGGGCGGCGCGACCGCCGGCGCCGGAGCCGCGACCACCGCGGCGGGCGCGGTCACCCGCTCAGCGGCGAGGACGATGAGCGCGGCGAGGACGAGACCGGCCAGGAGGCTGCCAAGGAGACGCATCCCGCCATGATACCATGGGACGGCCGAAACGCGCAAGGGGCGCGGGCCAACTATTGTACTTTTATTAAAAAGTTCCGACGGGCCCCTTGACGACCGGCGATCAGCGCCGCCGCAGGCGCACGACGATCCGGGCGGGGACCGAGGCGTCGGAGCCGGGATGGGGCAGCAGGACGAAGTCGTCCGCGGCGATCGCCGGGCTCGGACCGACGACTTCCCAGCCGGCGGCATGGCGGGGCAGGAAGGCGACCAGGGGCCGGCCGCCGCGCTGGGAGCCATTGGTGTCCACCGCCGCGAAGGTCCGCGCACCGGCGGCCGGCGTGATGATCCATTCGACCTCCCCCGACGACAGGGTCGTCAGGGTCTCGTGCCAGCGCAAGGGACCGGGCGCCATCCGCGCATCCCAGTGGGGGTCGCCGTAGAAGATGGTCATATCGCGGTCGAACTCCAGACCCCGGCGATCCCCGGCGGACACCCGTCCGGCCGCGACCTCCTGGAGCCGCCAGAGCAAGGCCTGGTGGTTGGCCAGCCAAGCCTGGTTGAGGTTAAAGCGGCCCGGCTGCTCCACGAAGTAATCCAGGACCCCCCAGCCAGCGTAACCGAACCAGGTAGGCTGGACATAGCCGACCATCTGCCGGACCCCACCGGAGGCCATCCAGGACAGGGCCATGCAATCCCCGCCGGGGACGTTACCCATGAGACAATTCCCGATGGGCAGGTAGACCTTAGGGTTGGAGGCGTCGAGACGGTGCACCGTCCCGTCGAGGGCCTTGCCTAGGATGACCCCGTCTTTGTGACCGAAGGTGCCGTTGCGGTAGCGATAGCCCGGCTGCCAATCGTGCTCCGTCGCGTGCCCGGAAGTGATGAAGAGGTCGGTGTTGCCCTCGTTGAGGCGGGCGACGATCTGGGCGGTCGAGTCCTTCGGTCCGGCCACCTCCCGCGGAGCGCCCCCCGCGGCTTTCTCCCAGCTTTCCCCGGCCTTGAATTCGGAAAACCAATAGCCCTTTTCGACGCACTCCATCGCGAACGACGTGCCGGCGCCGACGGTGCGGATGGTCAGCGGCTGGCCGGGCGCGGCGAGCTTGAGCGCTTGGGCGGCGTCCAGACCCGTCACCACGCCCCATTGGAAATCCTCATAAGGATCGCCGTCGTTCTCGCGCGCCAACCGATGCATAACCACCGCGGCCTTGGGTCCCAGCTCCTCGGGGCGGGCGACCCAGGTCACGAAACGCGGCTGCAGGCGCCGCAATTCTTCCTGCTGTTCCGCCGGGGAGGCGCGGAAGACCAGCACCTTGGCCGTATGGGCTGTCTCCAAGGCGGCCACGACCTTGGCCCAACCCTCGTCATAACGGGTCGGCGCCGAGACGAGGACGACCGAATCAGCGGCGCGCGCGACGAACGCGACGGCCAGGAACAACCACGGACGCAAGACGGACGGCATGGCTCAGGGCTTCTCGAAGATGAGGAGGTGCTGCCAGGGCAGATCGGGCTTGTTCATCACGAAACGGAAACCGGCGGCCTCGAACTCCTTGCGGGCTTGGGCCTCCGAGAGCTTGTGGTGCGGCTTGATCGGCACCTTCGGGTCTTCCTCCCGGTACTCGAGCAGGTAGATGCGACCCTTCGGCTTCAAGGCCGAGCGCAACGAAGCGAGCATCTCCACCGGGTGATCGAACTCATGGTAGGCGTCGACCATCAGGGCGGCGTCCAGGGACGCCGGCGGCAGCTTGACGTCGTCGATCGCCCCGAGGTGCGGCTGGACGTTGGGGATGCCCAGGCGGGCCGACTCCTTCTTCAGGAAGTCCAGCATCTCCGGCTGGATGTCGACGGCGACCACCCGACCGCGCGGGATCTTGGGCGCGATCCGGAAAGAATAGTAACCTGAGCCCGCCCCGATGTCGGCGATGACGGTATCCGGCGCCAGCTCGAGCAAGGCGATGGCCTTGGACGGAGCCTCCTCCTTCTCGCGATTGTCGCGCTCCAGCCAGCCGATACCGGGATGGCCCATGACCTGGGAGATTTCCCGACCCATCCAGGTCTTGCCGATGCCGTCCGGGGAAGGCGGACAGGTGCCGTAAGCCGGGGCGACGACCGGCGCCGGTTTGGCGGGCGCGGGCGCGGTCGCCGCCGGTGCGGAAGCCACCGCGGCGGGCTTGGACCAAAGGTAGAGACCGATCGTGGCGAGCAGCAGCAGGACGGCGGTAAGCGCGGGGTGACGGCGGAACATACCCTTGTTCCTAGGCCCGGCGGACCAAAGCGCAAGTCCGCCCACGCTTGACCCGCCCGCCGGGGAACGCCACCCCTTGCCTACCGATGCGTTGCGCGACCGAGTGGACCTTGATCGACACCGAGACCACGGGTCTGTTCGCGCCGATCCATGTGGTGGAGGTCGCCGCGGTCCGGATGCGCGGCTGGGAGCCGACCGGCGAGACCTTCCAGGCATTCCTGGACCATGACATCGAGATCCCGGGTGAGGCCGAGGCCATCCACGGCTATGACCGCGCCTTCCTCCGTCGCCACGGCGCCGCGCCCCGCGAGGTCCACCGGGCCTTCCGCGACTTCCTCGGTGAACGCCCCATCTGCGCGCACAACCTCAGCTACGACCTCGACCGCTGCCTCCTGCCGGAGTGGTCGCGACTACGCGCGGGCACCGCCCACGTCCGCGGTTTCTGCACCGTGAAGCTCGCCCGCCGGACCTTACCCGAACTCAAGTTCCACGGGATGGGTCTGCTCACGCGGAAATACCACCTGACGCGCGCCAAGGCCCACGCGGCGCTGGCGGACGCCCAGGCGACCGCCCAACTTGTCAGCCAGGTCCTCGCGCCACGCCTGCGCGGGACGGCCTTCGAGGACTTCGCCGCACTGGTCCGCTTCTCGGAAATGGAGCGACGCCGGGCCGTGAAGGCCTTGGGCGCGGGACCCGCGCAATAAAAAGGCCGACCTCGCGGTCGGCCTCATCGGGTGAAACCTGGCAGGCTTACTTCTTGGTAGGCTCGGCCTTCTCGACCGGGTTGCACTTCTCGCAGACCTTCGAGTCCTTGGCAGCCTTGACGCAGCAGGGGTGGTTGCACTTTTCGCCCTTCTTGTCGGCCTTCTGGCAGCAACCGCCGTCCTTGAACTTGGAGGTGTCGACCTTGGTATCGGCGGCAACGGCGACGAGGGTGAAGGCGAGGGACAGCGCGAGGAGGAGTTTCTTCATAGTGATACCACTTTAGGCAGAATGATGAAGAAAGCAACCCCCGCTTACCGGACCGCGAAGAAGCCTACCAGCGCCCCGAGACTGATGATGGCGGGGATCGGCAGGCTCCGCCGCTGGCTAGCCCAAGCCGCCCCGAGGGCCAGCGGCGCGCCGAGCAACAGGTTATCCATCCGGAGCACCAAGCCGACGGCAAGCGAGCCAACGGCGCCGGCCGCGACCGCGGCGACCATCCCGATCGCGTCATGCAGGGGACGGTCGGCGACGCCCTCCTCGGCGACCTCCGCGAAAGAAAGCACCAACACCGTGGAGGGCCCGAAGGTAAAGACCACCGGCAACAGCAGCCCGACCAGACCACCAAGCCAACCCGCGGCCAGTCCGAGCTGGCCGTGCCAACCGGCGACGAAGCCGATGAAACTACCGGCCAGTAGGAGCGGCCCGGGGGTCGCCTCCCCCACGACCATGGCATCGCCGAACTTGGACTCCGCGAGCCAACCCTGGCCATCGGCCCGCTGCCGCCAGTAACCCAAGGCCGCATAAGCGCCGCCGAAGGAAAGTAGCACGGCCAGCAAGGAAACCTCGGTCAGCCGGACGACCCCGTGGGCATGCCCCAGCAACGCCCACAGCAGGAGGAAACCACCGACGAAAGGCAGGAGACGCAGGCCGGCCAGACGCGTCGCCGCGCGCAACCGGTCCGACACGGGCGGCAAGGGCTCCTCGTCCGCGGGGCGGACGAACCAACCCCACAGACCGGCGAAACCGGCGAGCACCAAGAATGGCACCCCGAGCAGCAGGCCGCCCCACGCCAGGCCGGCGGCCCAACGTCGGCGGACATCGGTGGCGGCCGTCGCCAGCAGACGGAACGCGGCCACGCCGACGACACCGACGACCGCGGCGCGCGCCCCGAGCAAGGCCCCCTCGACCAGCGGCAACCTTCCCCAGTTGACGTAAGCCCAGGCGAACGCACCGCAGGCGAGCAAACCCGGGAGCACGAAGAGCCCGGTCGCGACGACGGCCGCCCGCCACCCGGCGGACCGCCAGGCGATCCACGCGACCAGCTGCTGGGCCTCCGGACCCGGCAGGAAGAGACACAGCCCGAGGGCGCGCAGGAACTGCGGGCGTTCCAACCAGCCAAGCGGCGCGACACACCGCCGTTCGAGCTCCGCGATCTGGGGGCCCGGCCCGCCGAAAGAGGTGCAGCCGAGGGTCAGCCAGAATCTCCAGGTCGGGGGCGACATCGCCGAGCGAGTTTGGCGGACCAAACGCCCGAAGCACGACCAAAACCGCCCGCACGGACGGATAGGGGGTTGCGACCACCGCCCCTTGTAATCAAGTTATCACCGTGTTCGCGAGCCCGCCAGCCCGTCGCCCCCGCCGCCTGCGCGCCGGCTTCGGCCTCGTACTGGCCTTGGTCGTGATGGGCATGGCGGTGATGACCATCATCGTCATCGCCGGCTTCCTTTCCGTGGAGAGCCACCTAGCGCTTCAGCATCAGCTGGGCTTACGCGCCCGGCTCAATGGGCTGGTCTCCCTGCGCCTGGCTCTGGCGCACCTGCAGCAAGAAGCCGGGCCCGACCGACGGGCGACCGCCCGCGCCGACCTCACCCAGCCCGATGCGACCGCCGCCAATGTGCGTAATCCGATGTGGACCGGCGTCTGGCGCACCGACCGACCAAACCAGCCGCCGAGCTGGCTCGTCTCGGGCGAGGATCCGACCAAGCCGGCCGCGCAGTCCGAACCGTTGGTCGGCACCGACAGCCTGGCTCCCGCCCTCGCCTACCCCGAAGGCTACGCCCTACCCTGGGAGGTCGACCATGCCGCTCGTTGGAACGAACTCGGCTTCATCCGCTTGGTGGGGCCGGCCAGCGCGACCGCCGCCGAGAGCTTCGGACCGACGGACCCCATCGGTGCGAAGCCCAGCGGCTTCGTCGTGCGCCCCAAACTACACCTCATCGAACCGGAAGCCAACGGGGCGGAGCGTCGCCTCGGCAGCTTTGCCTACTGGATCGGTGACGAAGGCGTGAAGGCCCGCATCAACCTCGAGGAAACGCGGACGGTGCTGCCCGCGACCGACCGGCAGGCGCGTGCCGCCCTCCGCAGCGCCGCCACCCCGGGGATACGGTTGCTCAAGGGCGGTGAGGGCGTCGCCGATGAGGCGCAGGCCTTCGCCGCGACCTCGCCGCGCGACCTCTCCCTGCTCCCCGGCTTCTCCGGCGATCCGGACGCCACGCGTCGCCTGTTCCATGATGTCACCACCACGGCGGCCGGCGTGCTTGCCGACGCCGCGAACGGAGGCCTGCGGCGCGACCTCTCCCTGGCGTTCGAGCTGTCCGACGCCGAGTTCACCAAGACGGAGTTCGGCGGCGGGACGGCGGCGCCCGCGACCGGGACCGAGAACGGTTACGCCAACCTCAAGATGCGGGCGCCAATCAACGGACGCCTCCTAGAGACCACGCCCATCTTCAACCGCCAGACCCCGGAAGGCAACCTGCGCGGACCGACCTGGTGGGCCCTCCGGGACTACCACCGGCTCTACCAACAGGTCGGCTGGGTCGGGGGCGTCCCCACGCTCAACGCCCGCACCTACTTCCCGAACGCCGGCAACCTTCACACCCGACCCGACAACGGCAACGACGCTACGGTGCGCCAGCGCAACTACCTTTACGCCGCGGCCCATTCCGGAGACCGAGTGACGCTGAACCCGGCCGTGACCGACGTGGGCGTCATCGCCGAGTCCGGCTGGAAACTCGACCCCGCGCCGATCCCGCGCCCCTTCAACTGCGCCGTGACGCCTTACGTCGAGCGCGTCTTCCTCGTCTTCAACCTCATCAAGGAGACCACCCGGGGCGGCATCACGGTCTACCTGAGCCTGACCCCCGTCGTGGTGCTGCACAACCCTTACAACGTCGCCCTGACGATCCGCCCCACGCCGGGAGACTCGGCGCTCGCGCTGACTTTCTCCGACTGGGACCGGTGGATGTTCCGCGTGACCCGCCGCTCCTACGTCTACGCCCGAGACTACCCGTATGACGAGATCCAGCCGACGCCGCTGACCTTCACCTACGAGAAGAACCTCGGGGATTACTACCGCTTCGCCGACCCCCGCGCGATCAACGACGCCGACCTCTTCCGCGTCTACATCGACCAGCTCACCCTGCAACCGGGCGAACGCAAGGTGTACACGCCGACCACCGGGGCCCGCTCGCCCTGGTCACGCGTCGTCAAACTGGGCAACGCCTTCAACTACCAGGGCGGCTTCTCCGACGACAACGTCGACTGGAGCGCCCTCTGGCCGGGCTTCCGGTGGTATTATTTCAACCCGTTCTGGTATCCGCCGGAATTCGGTTACCCGCCCTCGGATAGCTTCTCCTTCGAGATCGTGCCCGACGGCAAGCTCACGGTCCGCACCTCCCTGACCTGCTGGCCCAAGGACATGCTGAAGTTCCCCGCCGCTAGTACGATCGGCCTGCCCGGCAACGCCTACCCGGCCTTCGACCTCTACAACCGGTCGAGCGAGCACAGCGTCCTGACTTTCCGCGGTATCGATGCCCGCGCGGGGCTGCCGGGGCCGCTCAACGTCGGCGATATCGTGACCCAGACGCCGGAGAAATCCCCCGCCCCCGGCATCCACCAGCCCGGTCTGATCATCGCCGCCATCGAGATGTCAGCCAAGACCGCCCGCGAGAACACGGTCTCCACCGCCGGCCGGCCGCCGAGCGCGGTCGGTGCCTTCCCGCTCTTCACGCACTCGAACCCGTTGGCGGCCGTGCTCGGGGCCGACGGCGCCGGCCGCGCCTCGACCGCCGAGGGCTCCGGGTTCGGCGGAGCCTCGCCAAGTTTCCGGCTCCGCGTGACCCGACCGACCGGAGGCATGAACGCCTGGCTCAGTCTGTTGCAATCGCCCGGGGGGGCCGCGCCACTCACCTACGGCGGATTGAGCAATCAGACCGATGGCAACCTCGCGTCGATCCACACCGAGGTCCCGCTGACCCCACCGACCTCCCTCGGCCAATACACCCACGCCAATTTCAACCTGCGGGACCAACAACCGCTCTATGGCGTCGGCAACAGTTTCGCGCACCCGCAGGTGGATCCCACCCGGACGTATAGCACCTTCCAGCGCTGGACCGAGTTCGACGCGCCCTACCTGCTGAACGCGGCGCTCTGGGATGGATTCTTCCTGTCTGGGGCCGCGCCGCGGCTGGCGCCGCTGACCAGCCCGGCCAGCCCGGTGCCATCCGATCCGGAGGCCAACCGCCCGGGCGTATCCTACCCGGCGACGCGCTCCCTCGCCGAAGTCCTCGACGACTTCATGGCCCAACGGGGTAAACTGGAGAATCCGCGAATGCGGCTGACCGGCGAGGCACCCGCCTCCCGCTCGGCGCTCGGCGACTACCGGCGCTCCGCGTCGGCGTTGCTCAACGACGGAGCGTTCAATGTCAACTCGACCTCGGTCGAGGCCTGGGCGGCGTTCCTCGCTTCGGCGAAACGGATCGCCGTCGCCAAGTGGCCCGCGACCGGACCATCCGCCGACGCGAACGCCCGCTTCCCGCGCGCGGCGCCGACCGGCTCCGAGCCGATCGCCACCGGCGCCTACAATGAGCCCACCAAGTCCAATTGGACCGGGTTCGTCAACCTTTCCGACGCGCAGCTCCGCCTGCTGGCCGCGGCCATCGTGCGCGAGAACAAGGCGCGTTATGCACTGACGACCCGCGGTGAGCGGGACGCCGTCTCCCCGCCGACCTCGCGACTGTTCCGCAGCCTCACGAAGGCGACGACGCCATACCTGAGCCTGGCCGAATTCATCAACCGCTTCCTCACGCCGGGCTCAGCCAACGCCTGGGCCACCCGTTGCGGCGCGCTTCAGGCGGCCATCTTCGGGGCGGATAACCCGCCGACGAACGGCCCGAGTTCGGCTGGCCTCACCGCCCGGTTGACGAATCGCTACAGCGTCGGAATGTTCGGGGCCGGCGAGCTCGTCCCCCCGAGCGGCCTGACCTACCCGTACCCGCGGAACATCGAGGCAATGGAGCCAGGCGGCACGAACCGCACGCACGTCGCGATGGGCGTGCCGGGCAACCTATTGCAGACCGACCTATTGGAGGCGCTCGGCCCAGCCCTCGCCACCCGCTCGGACACCTTCACGATCCGCGCGTACGCCGAGACGACGGGCGCCGACGGCAATCCCGCCGCCTGCCTGGTGGAGGCGGTCGTGCAACGCCTGCCGGCGTTCGTAAACGACCTCGACCCCGCCGAAGCGGCCTTCAAGGACCTGCGCACGGAGAATAAACTCTTCGGTCGACGCTTCAAGGTCATCTCCCTCCGCTGGCTCAAACCCCATGAGGCCTGAACTCGCCCTTTTCCTCGCGGCAAGCTGGCTCGCCGCGGCCGAGACGCCCCGACCGCAGGCGGAGGCGTCCGTGCAGTTCATCTCCCT
>CAIRWP010000163.1 GCA_903882335.1 uncultured Opitutia bacterium
GATCGCGATGCCTTCCAGCATCTGGTGCGGGTCCTTGTAGATGATCTGGCGGTCCTTGTAGGTGCCGGGCTCGGATTCGTCGGCGTTGACGACGAGGTAGGCGGGCTTGCCCGACTTGCGGTCGAGGAACTTCCACTTCATGCCGGTCGGGAAGCCGGCGCCGCCGCGACCGCGCAGACCAGAGGTCTCGACTTCCTTGCAGACTTCGTCGGGCTTGAGGGCGACGGCCTTCTTGAGGGCCTCGTAACCGCCGTGGCGCAGGTAGCAGTCGATATCGACCGTGTACCCCGGCTGGCGGAGGTTGGCGTAGATGAGCGGGCGTTCGACGGCGGGCATGTCGCTTAAGTTTTGAAGATTAACCGTTCCACTCGGGCGTGCCGGGGACGGGAGGGTTCTGGCCGTAGGACGGATCGTTGAGCGTGGCCTTGAGCTGGGCGGCGAACTTATCGGCGTCTTCGGGCTTCACGTTCTCGTGCATCGAGGCGTCGACGTGAACGACCGGGCCGCAGCCGCAGTCGGCGATGCATTCGACGAACTCCAAGGTGAAGTTGCCGTCGGGCGAGGTCTCGCCACGCGGGCAGTTGAGGGACTGCTCGAGGTTCTCCATCAGCGCGTAGGAACCGCGGAGGGCGCAGGACAGCGTGCGGCAGACGCGCACGTGGCGGCGGCCGATCGGCGACTGGCGATACATCGGGTAGAACGTCACCACTTCGAGGACCTGCATCGGGGTCACGCCGACGAGCTCGGCGACCCAGGTCATGTCATCCTGCGTGATGTAGCCGCGGTCTTCCTGCACGAGGTGCAGGAGGGGCATCGTTGCGCTGCGCTTCTGCGGGTACTGCGCGACGATCGCGGGCGCCCGGGCGAGCGTCTCAGGCTTGAGCGCGCGGGCGGGGGCGGAGGAAGGGGATTCGTGCATGGTTTTTAGCGGTCGCATTCGCCCATGACGAAGTCGAGCGAGCCGAGGATGGAGGCGATGTCGGTGAGGAAGTTGCCGGGCACGATGGCGGGCAGGATGGAGAGCGAGACGAAGCTCGGGCCGCGGATGCGCAGGCGGTAGGGGACGCCGCCGCCCTGGGAGACGACGTAGAAGCCGAGGGCGCCCTTCGGGTTCTCGGCCTCGAAGTAGACTTCGCCGGCCGGCATCTGCGGGCCTTCGGTCACCAGCATGAAGTTCTGGATGAGCTCCTCCATCTTGGTCATCACCTTCGCCTTGGGCGGGAGGAAGATCTTCTTGGCGTCCTCGGCGTACCAGGCGCCGCCGGGCATGGTCTTCACGACCTGGCGGACGATGCGGACGGACTGGCGGAGCTCCTCCATGCGGACGAGGTAGCGGTCGAAGCAGTCGCCCTTGGTGCCGACGGGCACGTCGAACTCATACTGCTCGTAGCCGGAGTAAGGCTTGTCCTTGCGGAGGTCGAAGGTGCCGCCGGAGGCGCGCAGGTTCGGACCGGTGAGGCCGTAGGCGAGGGCCATCTCCTTGGAGATCGGCGCGATGCCTTCGGTGCGCTCGAGGAAGATGCCGTTGCGGGTGAGCAGCTTGTCCACCTCGTCGATGGTCTTCAGCACGCCGTCGCAGAAGGCGTCGACCTTCTTGAGCCAGCCTTCGGGGAGGTCGCGCGTCACGCCGCCGATGCGGGTGTAGCTCGTGGTGAAACGGGCGCCGGTCAGTTCCTCGAAGAGCGTGTAGAGCTTCTCGCGCTCGTTGAAGGTGTACATGAACACCGTCCAGGCGCCGGTATCCATCGCGTAGACGCCGATGCCGAGGAGGTGGGACGAGATGCGGGCCATCTCGCAGCAGAGCACGCGGATCGCCTCGCAGCGCGGGGGCAGCCTGAGGCCGGCGAGTTTCTCGACGGCGAGCGCGTACGCGACGTTATTGGCGAGGGGGGCGAGGTAGTCCAGGCGGTCCGTGTACGGGACGAACTGGTTGTACGTCATGTTCTCGGCGATCTTCTCGTCGCCGCGGTGCAGGTAGCCGATGACCGGGTCGCACTTCACGACCTTGTCGCCGTCGAGCTCGAGGCTCAGGCGGAGCACGCCGTGCGTGGCGGGGTGGGACGGACCCATGTTCAGGGTCATGTTCTCCCCGCGCAGCTGCTCGGAGCGGGCGGCGACGTCGCCGAGGGAGATCTCTTTGGTGATCTTCACGTGGAAATTCAGGCTTTGGGGTGCTGCTCGGTCCAGGATTGGTCGAGCGCGGAGGGTTCGCCCTCGGACAGCTTGCCGCCGGGCGAGACGAACGGCCCGCCCATCATCGGCGCGGGTTCGACGGTCTGGCCGGTGACCGCGGCCACGTCGGCGGCGGGCAGGGGGACCTCGATGCCGGCGAGCGGGAAGTCCTTGCGGAGCGGGTGGAAGGGGTAGCCGTCCCACATCAGGATGCGGCGCGGGTCCGGGTGGCCTTCGAAGACGATGCCGAACATGTCGAACGCCTCGCGCTCGTGCCAGTTGGCGCCGGGGTGAAGGGCGGCGACGCTCGGGACGCGGTCATCGACGGCGTCGACGTGCAGGCGGACGTATTCCTTGCCGGCGGTGCTGAGCAGGTGGAGCACGACGCCGAAGCGCGTCGGGCGATCCGGCCATTCGGCGCCGCAGAGGTCGGCGAGGAGGTCGAAGCCTTGCTCGTCGCGGAGGAAGCGGACGGCGGCGAGGAGGTCGGCGCCCGCGACGCGGAACGTCGGCATATCCTTGCCCGCGAGGTCCTGCGTGGCGGGGAAGCGGGAGAGGAGGGTGGCGGCGTCCATGTCCGTGCTTAGCTGACGATCTTGGTCTCGACGGTGCGGCCGCGGAAGGTGCGGCGGAGCGAACCACCCTCGTTGCGGATCTTCTCCTGGAGGAGCATCATGCCGTCGAGGAGGGCCTCGGGGCGGGGCGGGCAGCCGGAGATGTAGACGTCGACCGGGACGATGTTATCGACGCCCTGCAGGGTGGCGTAGGAGCGGTACATGCCGCCGGTGGAGGCGCAGGCGCCCATAGCGACGACCCACTTGGGCTCGGCCATCTGGTCGTAGATGCGGCGGACGACCTCGGCCATCTTGTAGGTGACGGTACCGGCGACGATCATGCAGTCGGCCTGGCGGGGGGAGAAGCGCATGACCTCCATGCCGAAGCGGGAGATGTCGAAGCGGGAGCCGCCGGAGGCCATGAGCTCGATGGCGCAGCAGGCCAGGCCCATGGGCATCGGCCAGACCGAGTGGCTGCGGACCCAGTTCACGACGGCGTCGGCACGGGTCACGATGACCTCGCCCTCGACCTTGCTGTTATACCCGAAATCGGATTTGACCATGGTGGTTCGGGCGGAAGTTAGAAGAGCCCCCCTAGGGAGCAAGTGAGAAGGTCGAAAAAGGCGTTATTACCGCTTCTAATCGGGGTTGGACGGTCTGATGCGGGGGGCCTTTCGGCGGGGTGGCGCCATCCGGCTCGCCCTGCACGGGAGTTTTTGCCAAAACCCCGGCATGCGCCCCCTCGTCCCCTTGCTCAGCCTGCTCGCCCTGTTCGGCGTGGGTTTAGCGGCCCCCGCCCCGATCCGGGTGCTCGTCTGGGATGAGCGCCAGCCCGAGCAGAAGAAAGCCTACGACGGCGGGTTCCTCGGGGATGCCATCGCCAAGCACCTCGCCGGGCTTCCCGGGCTCGCGGTGAAATCGGTCAGCCTGGACTCCCCGGAACAAGGCCTCGGCGAGGCGACCTTGGCCGAGACCGACGTCGTCATCTTCTGGTGCCATCAGCGGCCTTTGCAGCAAAACGACGCGCGCATGGAGGCCCTCGTCCAGCGGGTCGTGGCGGGTAAGACGGGGTTCATCGCTTTACACTCGGCCCACTGGGCGAAGCCCTTCGTGCGGTTGATGCAGGAACGCGCCAAGGCCGATGCCCTCGCCCAAGTGCCGGCGGCGGAACGCGCGACGGCTCAATGGACGTACCTTAATGATAAGCCCTATCGCGTGATGCCCAAGAAGGGCGCTGCCCCGACCCCGAACGTGCAAAAAGTTGGCGACGTCTGGCAGCTGACTTTGCCGCAGTGCGTGTTCCCCACCTACCGTGCGGATGGCGCACCTTCCCACGTGACGACGCTCTTACCCGCGCACCCGATTGCGGCCGGCCTGCCGGCGAAGTGGGATATTCCGCAGACCGAAATGTACGGCGAGCCGTTCTGGGTCCCCGTCCCGGATAGCGTTATTTTCGAGGAAAAATGGGATAAAGGAGAGCATTTCCGGAGCGGCTCGCTCTGGCGCGTCGGGTCGGGCGACGTCTTTTATTTCCGTCCTGGGCATGAGACTTATCCGGTCTTCAAGCAGGCGGAGAACCTGCGCGTGCTCGAGAACGCGGTGCGCTGGATGGGCGCCGAGATCCGCCGCCGATGAGAAGTTTACTCGTCCTTTGC
>CAIRWP010000164.1 GCA_903882335.1 uncultured Opitutia bacterium
CGCACCGCCGTGGCGATCAGGTCATCGGCCTCGACCCCGCGACGCTCGAAGACCTGGAAGCCCAGCAAGGAGGTGAGGGCCTTGATCTCGGGCAACTGGAGCACGATGTCCTCCGGCGTGTCGTCGCGCTGGGCCTTGTACTCGGGCAGGACGGCGAGGTGACGGTCCGAGCCGCCGAGGTCGAAGAACACCGCGCAACGATCCGGTTGCTCGGCGGCGCGCAGGTCGAGTAGGGCCTTCATCCAGCCATGCAGGGCCCCGGTCGGAAACTGGTCGGAAGGACGCCGCAGGTTGGACCGCTCCATCGCGAAGTGGCTGCGGAAGACCAGGTTGAAGCCGTCGATGAGCAGCCAGCGCATGCGAGGAGTTTCCCCACCCCGCCGTGGGCATCGAGTCAAAAGGCGTCCGGGAACATGGCCAAAGAAGCGGGCCCGCCATGAGGCGGGCCCGGGTCGGCGGCTTGCGCTGCGCGCGCTTACTTGGCGTCGCCGCCGGTAGCGGCGGGGGCGGTGTTGACGGCTCCCGGAGCCAGGGCCGGCTCGATCGGCTCGCGGTAGACGGCACCACCCGGGGAGATGACCACCGGATTGGAGAAGGTGCTGCCGGCCTTCATGCCGGGGAAATTGCTGCGCAGGGTAGAACCCCCGGGAGACACGAGGTTGGCCGTGACGAAAATCATCAGATTACGCTTAGTCGTGGTCTTGCCGGTGGACCGGAAGGCATTGCCGAGGAACGGGATATCTCCGAGGACCGGGACCTTGTCGTTGACGGTCTTCACTTCCTCGCGCGTCAGGCCACCGATGACCACCGTGGCGCCGTCGAAGACGGTGACATCGGTGGAGACTTCGCGGGTGGTGAAGATAGGCTGGAAGAAGCCCGACGGGATGGTGACGGTCGTGGCGCCGGAAATGGCGACGGAGGTGCCGCCGTATTCGACAAAGCCTTCGAACTCGACGACCTTGGGTTTGAGGTTGAGCTCGATGGAGTCATCGGTGTTCACCTTGGGGGTCACTTCGAGCGTCACACCGACTTCCTGGACGGTGAAGTCCTGGGGCGTACCGGCCGTGATCGTGACGCCGGCGCCGCCGCCGCCGTTCTGGCCACCGCCGCCTTGGTTGCCGACGTTGGACTGGGTGTCGCCATAGGACTCGGGGTAGCGGAGCAACTGGGCGATCTTGATGATGGCCGTCTTGCCGTCGAGGACGGTCAGGCTCGGGGCCGACATCAGGTCAGTGCCGCTGTTCTGCTCGAGGGCGCGCAGGAAGATGCTCAGGTCGTAGGAGCCCAGGGTGCCGACCTTGCCGTCATAGATACCGGGGCCGGGGCGGTTGGCGGTGTTGTCAAAGCCGCCGAAGCTGGCACCGGAGCCGCCGTAATTGCCGGTGTTGATGCGGGGCGGGTTGTTCGGGACGACCGTGTTGACGGAAGTCGTGGAGACGACAGGAATGCCGCCAATGACCGTGGTCTGGGTGGTCTGGCTGGCGATGTTGCCGTTGTTCGTGACGGAGGTGGAACCGAACACGTCATTGACCGAACGAAGGCCGGACTGGGCGCGGATGATGGTCTGGTTATTGACGACCTGAGAGAGGCGCCAGTTGGTCGAAAGCTCGTTCAGCGAGGCTTCCGAGACCTCCATGAACTTGGCCTCGATGTGGACCTGCTTGATGTCGGAGTAGCGACGCAGGATGTTCTTCACGCGGTCGAGGTTCTTCCGGTTCTGCGTGACGATGAGGTAGGTGCCGTCGTAGGAGAGGTTGCTGCCCTGGATCTCGAAGGAGACGCCCGAACGGTTCAGGAAGTTCTTGATCGCGACCTCCTCGGGACGGCCACCCTCGGCGCCGCCGGTGGCCGCGCCAGTCGGGAAGGGATTGGCGGCCCCGGGGGCGGCGGAG
This sequence comes from uncultured Opitutia bacterium, assembly GCA_903882335.1. Classification (GTDB taxonomy): domain Bacteria; phylum Verrucomicrobiota; class Verrucomicrobiia; order Opitutales; family UBA953; genus UBA953. The sequence continues at coordinate 1,893 of CAIRWP010000164.1, forward strand.
TTGGCGGCGCTACCCACGCCGGTCATCTTCATGACGGCACCGCTGGCCAGGGAGAAGAATTCCGTCTCGGTGTCGTTGGAGCCGACGTCGGGTCGGAACTCGAGGACCTGCTGGTTGATGATGTAGGAGAAGTTCGCCTGCTTCATGATGAGGTCGATCGCCTTCTCGAGGGAGACCTTCTTCAGCGTCATCGAAATGGAGGGGTTCTTGCGGTCCGGGTCGACGGTGATCATGTTCACGCCTTCGCCGCTCTTATCGTAGGACTGGGAGATGATCTGGAGCTGCTGGACGACCTTGTCGAAAGGCAGGTCGCGGAAATTGATCTCCGGGATGATCATGTTGCGCATCTTCTCGACGATCGGGTCGACGTCGCTGCGGGTGCGATCGGAGACGGGCTCCTTGCTGAAGACCTCCGGGAGCTTCCAGCTCTCGTCGAGCAGCTCGAGCAGCTTGCCCTTGGTCACGCCGCGGTTCAACTGGCCGGAATTCTCGGAGAGGATCTGGCGGATGCGGACTTGGTAAGCCTTGGCCTCCGGGTTGGTAGGCTGGTACTGGAGCACTTCGCGGTAGGTCTCGAGGGCACCCTGGTAATCACCATACAGGTAGCGGGCACGACCCTTGACGAGGAGGTCCTCGACCTTGGCGTCGCGGGCGCGCAGGCCAGGGGAGTTCTCGTCGACGCTCTTGTAGGAGGGGTCCGACTTCTTCTTCGTGAACTCGAGGCGGAGCTTCTTGGCGGAAGGATCGTCGGCCCCGAACAGGCGCTCGAAGTCGCGGATATGGGAGTCGGCACGGTTCATCTCGCGGTCGTCGATGGCGTCGAAGGCTCGCTTGGAGAAAATGTACCCCTTAACCTGCTTGATGCGATCACGGTAGGGCTTCGCGGCGACGTTGACGGGCAGCTCCTTGGAGGCTTCGTCGAGCTGCTTGACAGCCTGATCGAGCTCGGCGGCGGAACCCTTGCGGGCGAGACTTTCGGCTTCGTCGATGAGTTCGGCTGCCTTGTTGATCTTGACCTGATTGCCCTTGGCCAGGCCGACAACCTCTTCGCGGGCGATTTGGTCAGGGCTCTGGGTGCCGGCTTCCTTGTGAAGGTTGATTTCCTGACGGGCGATGGTGATGTCATCGCGCACCTTCTGGGCGGCGGTGTTATTGGGAAGGTAGCCGTTGGCGCCCTCGAGGATCTCCAGCGCGCGCTTGTGGTTGCCGGCGGCGGCTTCCTGGCGGGCGTTGACGATCGCGCGCTCGACCTCGGCGAAGATATTCTGGTGCTCGGCGGCAACGGCGTCCAGGAGGGTGGCCGGTTTGGCGGCGGCGATCGCGCGGGCCTTGATGGCTTCGGCCTCGGCCAGGGCGGCCTTGATGCTCAGCTTGCCTTCATTGGCGGCTTCATCCGCCGCGTCCAGCACGAGGAGCTGCTCATACTTCTCGAGGGCCCCCTTCAGGTTGCCTTCCTCGCGGGCCTTGATGGCCTCGCCGAGCAGACGGGTCTTCTGGACGACCGGATCATTATCCTGGGCGACCAGGGAAACGGCCACGAGGGCGACGGCGAGGGCGGCCCAAGCGAGCCGGTTACGGGTGAGGGTCTTCATACGTTTCAGTCGGCTGGAAAGTTATTTCTTAGTGGGGGTTTTCTCAGGGGAAGCAGGCTTCGTCTCGACCGGGAGGCCAAGGACCTCGGTGAAGGTCTTCTTGGGCTTCTTGGGGTCGGGCGCAAAGGTCTTGTCTACGGTCACGGTCTTGGAAGCCAAGTCAATGCCTTTGACTACGTACTGGGCTCCCTGGTAGGCGAAACGATCGCCAGGGGCGGTCACCGGCCAGCTCTTGCCAGGCTCCGAGGTCGAGACCAGCAGGATGTCGACCCGGTTCTTGAACTCGATCACGCCGAGGTCATCGATCTCGATGGTCTTGTCCTTGGAGGTCAGGCTCTTGTCCTCGAGCTTGAGGACGTTGCGGGTGACCGGGAAGCCATCCTTGTCCTTGGCGTTCTTGTCGACGCGGAAGGCAATCAGGGTGATGGGGGACTTGTCCTCCAGGGGCTGCTTCAGCTTCAGCTTCTCAAAATACTGCTTGGTCTCGACGTTCTCGATGAAGAACAGGCGGTCTTCGTCCTTCTTGGACGCCGCCGGCAGGGTGGAACGGAGGACGTAGGGGTAGGTCGGGTGCCCGATCCGCTCCAGCTTGACGCCGAAGGGTGGCAGCGGGCGAATCGTCTTACGGCGGGGGAAGTACTCCTTCTGGACCGGGTCCCAGACGATGTCGATCGTGGTGAACAGGTCGTAGTCCCAATTATCGTCGGACTCCTCTGGGTTGCGCCAGTCCTCCGGATCGGCCTTGGCCAGCGCCTTGGGGGTTGACGGGTACTCGATCCCGCGGGGAGGGGCCAGCAACTCGGGGATGTGCAAGGCACGCTGGTCCTCCGCGGGGACGGCGGGTGGGGTCAGCCCAGGGATGACACCGAGGGATACCGCGACGCCGAGCACGAGGAAGAGCACGGCGCCGAGGAGGATAAAGATGTCCTTGCGAGGATTCATGGCCGGTGGGAGCGGGGGGTTACTTCTTGGACTCGCCTTCGGCGGCGGCCGGCTTGGGCTCAAGCACGACGAGGTAGTCGACCTGGACCGTGAACTCGGAGGGCTGTTCGGCGATGACCAGTTTGCGCTCCTCCTTCGTGACCCCGGCCGCCTTGGGCTTGGAGCCGTTATCCCCGAAACCGGAGAGGTCGAAGGCCGGACCGGGGGCCGCGGGCGTGACCACGGCCGACGGAGCCTGGAAGTTCTTCAGGGTCTCGGCGGACGTCGGCGCCACTTCGACGGAGGTGATGGCGAAGGGCTTGCCCGAGTTACGGAGCCGGTTGACGAAAGTCCGCAAGGTCACCGTGTTGGAGATGAATTTCAAACGGAAGGAGACGGTGTCGACCAACTGCACCGGGCGACCTTCCTTGTCCTTGATGTTCCGGCGGAAGGTGCGGGAGGGGGTGAATTCCTCCGTTTCGTAGCGGGCCGTGTCGCCCCCGTCGATGACGTAGGTACCAGCGCCGGGCTTACCTTCTGGGACCAGGGTGCCGACCTCGATCGGCTCGCGGGCGAGGGACAGCAGTATCAGGGGGACCTTGTACTCGGCGGTCGGGGCCGGGCGGGACTCGACGAGCTCCTTGAAGAGGAATTCGACGATCAGACGCTGCTGGTCGACCTTCTGGAAATCGCGCTTCGGCGCGCTGCCCGGGTTATGGATATAACGGCCGAAACCGAAGTCAGGCTGCTCGGAGGCTTGGGGCAGGAAGCGGACATCCCGGTCGGCGGCCAGTTTCTTGAGCTCGTCGACGGACTGCTTGATCTGGGAGCTGAGCTCGGTGTTAGAAGTCTTCGGGTTACCGTTGATGTGGGCTTCGGCCTTGCCCGAGACGGTCTCGCGGAGCTTGGCGATGTGGGCCTTGAGGTCCTCGAGGTCCTTCTGGGCGGAATCGACGTTACCCTGCTTCAGCGCGACCGGCTCGGTGACGTCGGCCACCGGGGAGCCCGCGAGCAGGCGACCCGAGAGATCCCGGGCCTTCTTGAGGTCGGCGACGGACTGACCGTGCGCCGAATACTCCGTGTAGGAAAGGTAGACGCCGGCGACGAAGCCCATACCGATGAGCATCAGCGTGGCGAGGAAGAGGCGGTTCTTGGAAGTATCCATGACTCAGAGGGCCTTCTCCTTGCGGATGACCAGCGTGAAGGTGACGCGCGGCTGATAAGGCAGGTTGAAATCGGCCTTGATCTCGGACTCGGGGATTTCGGCGACGAACGGGGACTTGCGCAGGGCGGCCAGCAGCTCGTTCTGACGCTTGATGAAGGTCGCGCTGTTGTGGCTGGCCTTCGGGTTCGGCGGGACCTCGGGCTGGAGGAAGCGGGCGGTGACCACGATCTTCGTGAGGGTCGCGGGCTGGACGGCCTCCGCCGGCTGGCCTTCGGCCGGGGCCGGGGCGGCGGCCTGGGCTTCGCGACGCATCCGGATCTCATCCACCCAGGTATTCTTGCACTCGGAGACCCGCGTCTGCAGGTCCGCCAGCACGGTCGGCCAATTGGCCTGATTGAGGACGACGAATTCCAGCTGCGCGCTCACGGCCTGGAGTTCGTTGGCCTGGTCCCGGATAGTACGCAGGGAGGACAGGTGGCCATTGAGTTCCCCATGGCGGCGGCGCAGTTCGCGGACCTGCTCGGTGTTGAAATTAACCGCATCGCTGTAAGCGAAATAGACCGGCAGCGGGGCCAGGGCGGAGAGCGCGGCGGCCACGATGAGCCAAGGTTTGCGGGCTTCAAAGGCGACCTGGCTCGCGATGTTGCGCGGGATGAGGTTGACGCCGGCGGTCTGGGGCAGGACGAGGCGGGCGGCCTCGCCGATGACTTCGGAGATCTGGTGGCGGTGATGCTCGACGTACTCGGGCGCGACGTTCTTGCCGAGCAGCAGGAAAGCGGAAGGGTCGAAGAGCTCGGGCGGCAGGCGCAAGGTCTCGCTGAGCTGCTCGGAAAGACCCGGCACGAGCGCGCCGCGGCCGGTGAGCAGGATGCGCGTCGGCTGACGGCCGGCCGTCCCGCGCTTGAGGTTGATCAGGCGCCGGTTGATGTCCTGGGCGAGGCGCCGGATGAAGGACTGGGAATTGGCCTGAAGGACCGCGACCTTGGGATCCGATTCGGGCAGGTGGATGACCCCGGAGTAATAACCGACCTTCACCGCCTCGGCATTGGCGAAGGGCTCGCCGGTGTTATCCGAGACGCCTTGGGTCAGGAGGTTGCCGCCGATGTTCGCGGACTGGATGTTCGCGCCGGTCGGGCCGACGAAGCTGAGGGTGGTCGAGCGGGCGCCCACGTTGACGATGAGCACCTCCTCGGTGGCGGCGCCACCGGCGAGCAGGAAGGCCTGGCTGTCGAGGAGCGGCGCGGCCTGAATCGAGGCGGGCCGGAGGCCGGCGCCCATCATGAGGGTGGCGATGCGGGCCGCGACCTCGGTACGCAGGGCGAAGAGGAGGACCTCGGCTTCGACGCCATCGGACGCCATCACCTGGCTATCCCAGATGACTTCGTTGAGCGGGTAAGGGATGGCGTTCTGAGCCTCGAAGGCGACGATCTGGGCCTGGCGCTCGCGCTCGACCTGCGGGACCTTCAAAGCCTTCTGCAGCAGCAGGAAACTGGGGGCGATGACCGTGACGCGGCGACCGGTCAGACCATGCGCCTGCACGAGGTCGGCGACGGCGCTCACCGCGGACGCCAACCACTCGTCGTCGTTCGTCTGCCCCGGCGCGATCTCCTCGACGAGGAACTGCTGCAGTTCGAGGCTACCCTGGTCGGCGCCGAACACGGCGATGGACACGTGGGACGCGGCAAGGTTGACGATGGTGGCCTTTTTCTGGCTCATGCGGGGACGGCGGGGGGAGGATGACGTTCAGCGGGTCGGGACATCCTCCCGGATGAATTCCGGCGAGGAGGGCACGATCGGGTTGTCAAAATAGGCGACCAGGTACTGCGGACGCAGGATGCCGGGGGTGTTGACCACGCCGCGGTCCGCGGCGTCCTTGGCGGCGTCGAAGGCCACCTTGTTGGCGATATCCTTGTGCACGGCGCGGACCTGGGCCGGGATCAGGACGCCCCTGGCATCGAAGATCGGGGCTTCGTTGCCGGCGACCTCGAGCTGGACGAAGTAATAATCCGGCTCCTTGGGGAGCAGGTCGCGCTTCACGATGTCGCCCGGCAGGTAGAACAGGACGGACCGGGGCTGGTTGGCCTCGATGGTGAGGACCGTCGCCGAGGCGCGGTAGTAGTTCCAATCCTCGGGCTTCTTTGAAGCGGTCTTATAGACCTGGGTGACGGTGACCTTGACCTTATCGAGCCACTTCTTGTTGAGCGCCTTCGGATCGGGGTTCTCGCCCGACATGAGTTCGACCTGCATCCGGTTCCACTTGTTGACCTGCCCTCCCAGAGACGTCTGGGCGAACTTGACGTCGCGGACGAAGACGGGGGCTTTGTCGGTCTTGGCGGCAGGGGCGGCGTTTTGAGCGAAAGAGACGGAGACCGGGATGACCATCGCCCAGAGGAGGGCAAAAACAGCTCGGAACGGGGGCATGGGACAAGTGGAGTTATTCAGCCAGAAGGGAGTGGCAAACGCAAAAAACCCACCCCGGGAACATTCCTCTATTGCAAATAACTTGCACCTGAGAGTGGGCTTGGTTTAACTCATCTTTCGTGCTTAAGCTGACCCTCCAGATTTGGCTCGGGGCGCTGGTCGGAACCGCCCTGTTCGCCGCTCCCCCGCCCGCCCAAATCGTCGCGAGTTTCTCGATCGTGGATGACTGGACCCAGGTGCTCGTCGGTCAGGCTATCCGGCATCAAGCCCTTGTGCCCGCGGGCAGCGAGCTGCACGGCTTCCAACTGGGCGCCAACGAAGCCAAAGCCTTGTCCGCGGCCCAACTGATCGTCGGACTGAGCCCGGCCAGCGAACCCTGGTTGGCCGACTGGGTGAAAGCTCATCGACGGGAGGCCTCCACTGTCTGGCTCCAATCGGAGGAAAAAGACGGCGCAGACGGCGAGCCGCATCCCTGGACGGACCCTTCGCTGGTGATGGGTTTTGTCGCCAAACTCGGGGCCGCCATCCAAGGAAAATTTACTGATGTAAATACTCAAGATAATGTTAATCAATATCTTGTAAAAGTAAAGGCCCTCGATACCGAGCTGCGGGAAGCCTTTGCCACCCTGCCCTCTGATCGGCGTAAACTCATCACCCAGCACCCGAGCCTGGGACGTCTCGCGCAGCGTTACCACCTGCAGATTGTCGGGACCATCCTGGAGAGCCCATCCGCGGAAGCCGCCGACCCCTCGGCCCGGCATTACTCCCGCCTGCTGGGGCTCATCCGCGCCGAGAAAATCCGGGTGCTGGTCACAGACGAAGGCCAGAACGAGAGTATCGCCCGCCGCCTTTGTCAGGATACCGGGCTGCCGCCACCGTTGGCCCTCAACTTCGAGACCTTGGCTCCGGCCGGTCAGCCAGGCGCAGATTGGCTAGGAATGATGCGTCGACAGTCGGGTAAGCTCCGGGAGGCCTTGTCGCGCCCATGAGCGGCCGATCCGCCGGTCTCTGGGAGCAGTTTCATGGCGCGATCTTCGGGGTCCTGCCGCGGATTCCCTATGCCGCCGCGGAAACCCCGGTGGCCGGGCCCGCCATCCGGGCGGAGGGGCTGACCGCAGCCGCGCGCCTCGACGGGCCGGCGGCCTTCACCGACGTGGCCCTGGAGATTCCCGTCGGCTGCCGCGCCGCGCTCGTCGGCCCCAACGGCTCAGGTAAGTCGACCTTGCTGCGGGTGCTCGCGGGGCTGACGCCCGCCCGGGCGGGCAAGGTCGAGGTGCTGGGCCGCGCTCCCGCGTTGGGTCGCCGCCGCGTGGCCTACCTCGCGCAACGGCCCGACCTGACACCCTATTTCCCGCTCACCCTGCGCCGTCTGGTGCAGATGGGCAAATACGCCCATCATGGTTGGTTCGACGAGTGTCGCCACGGGGACGCCGATGTCGACCAGGCGCTGCGGCTACTCGAGTTGGGCGACCTCGCCGAGCGACCCGTGCACGCGCTCTCGGGGGGCCAGCTGCAGCGCGGCCTGCTCGCCCGGGCGACCGTGCAGGGAGCGGAGCTGCTGCTGCTGGACGAGCCCTACGCCGCGCTGGACGCCACCAGCCGGGCCATCGTCGAACGCTTCCTGGCGGAACGACCGGCGGGCCTCACCGTGGTGATGGCCACGCACGACCCGGCCGACGCGCGCCGTTCGGACCGGGTACTCGAACTACGCGGTGGCGCGCTGCGCCTGCTCCATGACTGCGCCGGACACGACCACCGCCATGCTTGAACCGCTGCTCGCCCCGCTGCGCGAGGACTTCTTCCTCCGCGCCCTCGCCGCGGTCATCCTCGGCGGCGTGACCTGCGCCTGCCTGGGCGCCTACGTCGTGCTGCGACGCATGGCGTTCGTGAGCACCGCCCTCACCCACTCCATCCTGCCGGGCATCGTCGGGGCGCTCCTCCTCGGCTTTTCGCCCTACGCCGGGGCGCTCGCGGCGGCCCTGCTCACCGCCGGCGGGACGGCCTGGCTGGCTGCGCGCCGCGGCACCAGCGAGGATAGCGCCATCGGCGTGATGCTATCCGTGATGTTCGCCGCGGGTATCGCGCTGATGCAGCAGGCGCGGTCATGGCGCGACTTCGGCGGGCTGCTCTTCGGGAGCGTCGTCTCCGTCGGACCGGAGGATCTCCTGGCGATCGGCCTCACCGCGGCGGTGGTGCTGCTAAGCCTGCGAGCCCTCCACAAGGAACTGGAGCTGGCATCCTTCGACGAGGAGTACGCGCGGTTGCTGGGCGCGCGGCCTGGCCTGATGCGCGCGGTGCTCCTCGGGCTCGTCGCCGTCGGCGCCGTGGGTTGCGTCCGGCTGGTCGGGGCGCTGCTCACGACCGCGCTCTTCGTGATCCCGGCGGCGACCGGCGTGCTGCTCGGGCGCACGTTGGCGGGGGTGATGGCGTGGGGCGCCGCGGTGGCGGTGCTCGGCGGCATCGCCGGGCTCTACCTCTCCTACCATGTGCCCAGCGTCCCGTCGGGCGCCGGCATCGTACTCTGTTGCGCGTTGCCTTACCTGCTGGCGCGCGTGTTCGCCCCGCGCCGCTGATCAGACGCGCGGCGGGCGCAGGCAGAGCGGCGGACCGAGCACCTCGCGGGCGACAATCGCCTGACGCAGCGCGGCCGAGCCACGGAACTGCATGCGCGACAACGCGCGGGCGGGCCGAGTGACCACGAGGGAGGAAGCGTCGAGATGAACGGGGGCGACGGGGGCGACAAGGGCGGGCGGAACCGACTCCTCCTCGGGGCGCGTCGCCACGTTGCGGACGCGTCGCCCACGCCGCGGCACGGGCGGGGGCACGGCGATCGGGGCCGGCTGGCCGGCCGACTCCTTGATCTTGCCGGCGACCCAGACCACGAACGCGACCAAGCCGATGGCGACCTTGATGACGAGCGCCAAATCCATGCTCAGGCCTTGGCGCCGGGCGCGGGACCGTCACCGGCGATGCCCTTGCGCATGTCGGTGTCGGAACGGAGATTCTCGAGACGCTGGAAATCCATGTAGCCCATGCGGCCGGAACGCAGCGCATCGGCGAGGGCCTGCGGGATCTGGGCTTCGGCTTCAACGACGCGGGCGCGCATCTCTTCGACGCGGGCGCGCATTTCCTGTTCGAGAGCGACGGCGGCCGCCCGGCGGATTTCCGCCTGAGCCTGCGCCATGTTCTTGTTGGCGTTGGCTTGGGCTTCCTGGAGCATCGCCCCGATATTGTCGCCGACATCGACGTCGGCGATGTCGATGGACATGATTTCGTAGGCGGTGTTGGCGTCGAGGCCGCGCTCGAGGACGGTCTTGGAGATGCGGTCCGGGTTCTCGAGGACGATCTTGTAGCTCTCGGAGGAGCCGATGGTCGTGACGATGCCTTCGCCGACGCGCGCGATGATGGTCTCCTCCTGGGCGCCGCCGACGAAACGGTCGAGGTTGGTGCGGACCGTCACGCGGGCCTTCACCTTCACCTGGATGCCATCCTTGGCGACGGCGTCGATGGTGGTGCGGCCGCTGGCCGGATTCGGCACGTCGATGACCTTCGGGCTGACGGAGGTGAGGACGGCCTCGAGCACGGACTTGTTCGTTCCGCGGGTCGCGATGTCGATCGCGCAGGCGCGGTTCCAGTCGAGATGCAGGCCGGCCTTCTGGGCAGCGATGAGCGCCTGCACGGTCTGCACGATGTTGCCGCCGGCGAGGTAGTGCGCGTCGATCTTCTCGACGTCGACCGAGAGGCCGGCCTTGGTGGCGGCGATCTTGGCGTCGACGATCACGCTGTAAGGCACGCCGCGCAGACGCATGCCGACGAGGTCGAAGATGCCGACCTCGGCGCCAGCAAGACGGGCGCGCACCCAGACGGCGAGGAAGGAGAGCAGGAAGAGGACGAGCAGGAGCAGGGCTCCGGCGGCGATCCAGATGATGAGGTCAGGCATGGTGGCAGGGGAAGGTTCAGCGCGCGCGGCGGACGCTGACGCGGCCGGCGGCGGCTTCGACGACGACGACGGCGGCGGCGCGTTCGACGAAGCCGTCGAGCGAATAGCCCTCGAGCAGGGTGCCGTCGACCTCGACGGTGCCGGAGGGGGCGAGCACGGTCACAGCCTTACCGGTCTTGCCGACGTATACGGCGAAGCCCGCGGCGGCGGGGACGGCGGCGCCGTCGTTGCTGCTGACGTTGATCATCGCGCGGCCGGCCGCGGTCGCGGGGAGCAGGCGGCGGAACGCGACGAACTCGAGGGCGAGCACGACGAGGAAGCCGAGGGCGTAGAGGAGGCAGGTGACCCAGCCGGCTTCGGCGGCGAGGTAGATGCCGGCGAAGGAGACGACCGCCCCGAACAACCCGATGATCATGGTGGGGAGGAAGAACTCGGCGGCGATGAGGACGAGACCGGCGAGGACGAGGCTGGTGGCGAGCGTCAAGGAAGGGGCCTCGGTGGCGACGGCGGCGAGCAACATGCCCCGAGGCTAGGACGGAGCGCCCGTTCTTCCACCTTTTTCCGCCGGGCCGCGGTTACAAAATCCGGCCGACTTTAGAACGGCCGCTTGCGGGGCGAGCCCGCCTGGGGTAGCAACGAGACATGAAGAAGAAACCCCCGGCCTCCCGCCACACCCACGTCAAGCAACCCCATGAGGTGGTCCAGGACGCGCTCCTCCTCGCTGGTCGCAAGGCAGGCCCGGATGAACAGCTCGAGGCCCACGGCCGCATCGCCAAGCAGCTCGGGGTCTCCGCCTCGATGCTCTACAAGTGGCGCCAGCCCGCCGAGCGCGGCAGCGGCTCGCCCAACCCCCTCGAGCGGACGGCCCAGCTGCTCACCGTGACCGGCGACACGCGGATCGTCGATTGGCTGGCGCACCGCGCGGGCGGACACTTCGTCCGCGACGAGGCGGGCGAAGCCCCGACCGAGCTGCCGCGCGCCGCCAACGCCCTGGTGCGCGAGTTCGGCCTGCTCATCGCCGAGGTCGTCGACGCGTCGGACGACGAGCGCATCACGCCCGACGAGTCGCAGCGGCTCCGCGAGAAGTGGAACCTGCTGCGCCGTCGCACCGAGGACTTCGTCCGCCGCTGCGAGCAGGGCGACTACGGCCGCGGCGCCTGACCGATTTCGCTTCCCCCCGACCGCGGTTCCCGTAACCAGAAGCCATGGCCGACTTCACCATCCGCACCTACGGCGACCCCGTCCTGCGGACGCCGGGCGAGCCGGTGCGCGAGTTCGGCCCGGCGCTGCGCTCCCTCGGCGACGCGATGCTCGTCGCGATGCGCAAGGCCAAGGGCATCGGGCTGGCCGCGCCGCAGGTGGGCCTCGGGCTGCAGTTGTTCGTGGCCGACGTCCATGACGAGGAGCTCCCGCCGTTGCTCGACGGTCGGCCGGTCGCGGCCGACGCGATCATGCCGATGCTATTCGCCAACGCCGAGGTGACAGTGCCGGCGGGCGAGGCCGAGGTCTACACCGAGGGCTGCCTGTCGTTCCCCGGTATCACCGGGGACGTACCGCGCGTCGAACGGGCGGTGGTCCGCTTCCGCGACGTCGACGGCGCGCCCCACACGCTCGAATGCGCGGGCCTGCTCGCGCGCTGCGTCCAGCACGAGCATGACCATTGCCAGGGCGTGCTGTTCATCGACCGTATGACGCGGGCCCACCAGCTGCTGGCCGCAACGAAGGTGAAGAAACTGCAGCGCGAGACGAAGGCGGAACTGAAGGCGGCCCGGAAGAAGGGCTGAACCTCACTTCGCGGCCGGCTTGACGGGAGTCGCCGGGACAGCGGGCGCCGGCGCGGACGCATTGATTCGCAGCAGCAACTGGCCGACCTCGACCGGCTTGGCGCCGGCGGGAACGGCGGCCACGTCGAAGGCGCGGGAGTAAGGCGAGGGCATGGCCTTGGTCGCCGGGTCGGCGGCCAACGGTGCCGGCGCGACCTTCCAGGTGAGCCGCATCTTCTCCGGCAAGGCGGGGTCGCCGCCGAGGACGGCCGCCAGCGCTTCCGCGACGGGCACGGATAGGCCGACGTTCCGGAGGTTGACGTAGCGGAGGAGCGCGACGCCGAGGGGCGAGGCCTCCCGGTCGAAAACGGCGAGCGCCTCGGCGGTACCGACCAGACGACGCAGCAGGTTGCGTTCATCCTTGAGGGCGAAGGCTCCGGTGAGGGGTTTGGCGGGAAGCTCCGCCGGGCCGAACGTGGTCAGGGCCACCTCGCAGCCGACGAGCCGGAGCGTGTGGGCATCGGCGAGGTTGACCACGAGCAGCGCGACCGAGCCATCGGTGGCCAGAGGGTAGACCTCGGCCCACGCCACGGCGACCTGGCGAGCTCCGCCCGGCTTTTTCCAATCCTTGGCGAAGGCCGTGGTCGCCTCGGCGGAATTGACCAGGAAGGCGTAGCCGGCGGCGGGCGCGGGCGCGAGGCCCTTCGGGTCCACCTTGACCCACGCGTCGCGCAAGCCGGCGGCGAGGGCCGGGGCGGCGCCGACCTTGCCGTCGGCGAGCTGGGTCACGGCACCCACCAGATGCACCTGGGCGAAGCCGCCGTCACGGGCGAGCTTCTGGAAGCGGATCGCGACGAGGTTGAGCGTGTAAGCCCACTCCGTCTGGACGAGGTCGAGACCGAGGGCGACCGTCTTGGTCTGCTCCGCGTGACGGGTGGTGGCGAGGGCGCGAAGCCGGGTGAGCGAGGGCTGCGCGCGGGCGACCAAGGCCTTGCCCTCTACGACCATCTTCTCGCCGCGGGCGCGCACCTGCTCGGGGGTCTCGCCGATCCGGGGGGCGGTGGCGGAGCCGACGATGCCCTGGCCGGTCTGCGCGCGGGACATGCCCTGCTCGACCATGCGCATGGCGTTGCCCCACTCGGAAAGCTCGCCGGTCCGGAGGTACCGGGGCACCTCGGCATCAGGGAGGGTCGGGGGACCCGCGGCGGGCTCGCCTGCGGCGACGACGAAAAGGGAGGCGAGCAGGGCTAACATGGGCGGAAGGGGGATCAGGATTCGTCGAACTTACGGACGAACAGCGCGTCCATCTCGTCGAGGAACAGTTTAGCATCTTTCCCCTTCACCGAGAAGCGCAGTTTCGACCCCTGCCCGGCGGCCAGCATCATCAGGCCCATGATGCTCTTGCCGTTCACGACCTCGTCGTCCTTGGAGACCGTGACCTCGACCTCAGGGTACCGGTTGGCAAGGCGCACAATCTGGGCGGCCGGACGCGTGTGGATGCCCATCCGGTTCTGGACGGTGAATTCGTGGGCGAGGGCCTCGGAGGAGTCTTCCATGATAAGGGGGCGCCCTGGGGGAACAAAGCGGAAGGAAAAGGGTGACGGCCCCCCAGATGGGTCAAGGTTATTAAGGATACGGGGAGAAGGCGAGGTTCCCTCGGGGAGTCAGGGCGAGGGCTGGTCGGGCGCGATCTCGCCGGGCCGCCGTTGAGCGGTGGAGGAGTCGGGTGGGTCTCTGCCGATGCGGCCCTGCTGGATTCCCCCAGATTCATGCTAATTACGGCGATATCGGCTGATTTCACCCCTTGGCTTGACCTTCCTGCCCAGACCCCTCCAATCGTCCCAAACGAACCACCGTGGCCAAGCCCGCTGTCCTCACCCATCCGGAATCCCTGAAGCGCCCCGCCGGGCCTTCGGAGTACGCCAAGCACCCGGTCAACGCCGCCCTCTCCAAGAAGGAGAAGGTCGCCCTTTACACCAAAATGGCCCGGATCCGCCATTTTGAACAGCGCTGCATCCGCATCTACCAGCAAGGCAAGATCGGGGGCTTCCTCCACCTCTATGTCGGCCAGGAAGCCGTGGCCGCCGGCACCATCTCCCTGCTGGGCAAGCACGACCACCTGATCACCGGCTACCGCGACCACGGTCACGGCCTCATGGTAGGCATGGGTATGAACGAGTGCATGGCCGAGCTCACCGGCAAGGTCACGGGCTGCTCCCAAGGCAAGGGCGGGTCGATGCACTATTTCGCCCCAGACAAGAACTACTGGGGCGGCCACGGGATCGTCGGCGGCCAGGCCCCCCTCGGCACCGGCCTCGCCTACGCCGTCAAGTATATGGGCCTCAAGGGCTCCTGCCTCGCCTTCATGGGCGACGGCGCGGTCAACCAGGGCGCGGTCCACGAGGCCTATAACCTCGCCGCCCTCTGGGACCTCCCGGTCATCTTCGTCGTCGAGAACAACGGCTACTCCATGGGCACCTCTCAGGAGCGTTCGACCGCCCACCCCGGCTGCCTGGCCAAGCGTGCCGAAGGCTACGGCATGGACTGGGATGTGATCAACGGCCACGACGTCTACGAGGTCCGCGCCAAGACCTCCGAAGCCCTCAAGCGTGCCCACGAGGAATCCCGCCCGACCGTCCTCGAGATTTTCACTTACCGCTACTACGGCCACTCGATGGCCGACCCGGACAAGACCTACCGCGACAAAGAGGAGATCAAGGGGTACCGCGAACAGAAGGACCCGGTCCTCCTTTTCGAGAAGGAGTTGCTCGCCGAGAAGGTCCTGACCCCCGAGCTGGTCCAGGCCATCAACGAGGCCGCCATGGCCGAGGCCGACGAGGCCGCCGCCTTCGCCGACGCCTCCCCGGACCCGACGGTGGCCGACATCACCAAGCACATCTACTGGGAAGAAGACAACCGCGGGCCGGATACGACCAGCCGCGGCACCATCATCTTCGAATAATCCCTCTTCGCACTTACCGTCATGGCCGTCATTTCCTACCGCGAAGCGCTCCGCGCCGCGATGCGCGAAGAACTCAAGCGCGACGACAAGGTCGTCATCATGGGCGAAGAAGTCGCCCAGTTCAACGGCGCCTACAAGGTGACCGAGGGCCTCCTCAAGGAGTTCGGACCGAAACGCATCGTCGACACCCCGATCTCCGAAGCGGGCTTCATCGGCCTCGGCATCGGCGCTTCGATGCTCGGCATCCGCCCGGTGATGGAACTGATGTTCTGGTCCTTCTCGTACGTCGCGTTCGACCAGATCGTGAACAACGCCGGCAACATCCGCTACATGTCCGGCGGCCTCATCAACTGCCCGATCGTCATCCGCGGTCCGGCCAACGGCGGCACCAACGTCGGCGCCACCCACTCCCACACGCCCGAGGCCATCCTCGCCTC
>CAIRWP010000165.1 GCA_903882335.1 uncultured Opitutia bacterium
ACGTCAACTCGCCCTTGCCCGAGCTCTTCGCCACGGGCGCCTACCGCCCGCGCCGCGCCCAGCCTACCGCCTCCAACGCGATGGACATCGGTGCGCCGAACAACCTCGACCGCCTGCTGGCCTGGCGCGAGGGCGGCCCGGTCGTCGAGGCCGTCACGGTCGACGACGCCACGACGCTCGACACCATGCGCCGCGTCCGCGCCGCCACCGGCTACGTCCTGTGCCCGCACAGCGCGGTCGGCTGGAAGGCTGCCGAGGACCTGCGCGCGCGCCGCCCGGACCTCGACCAAGTCGTCGTCTTCGGTACGGCCCACCCGGCCAAGTTCCCGGATGTCCTGGAGCAGGCCTTCGGCGACGCCCACGCGTCGATCTTCCCGTTCGCCCTGCCGCCGCCCGCGCCCCTCCGGATCGGGAACGATTTCGAGGCCGTGCGTGCCGTGCTGACGTCCGAGGCGGGCTTCCGCTGAGCCAGCTTATTTCTTCTCCGTCGCGGCCGGGGCCGGCTTGGCGTCGCGCGGCTGTTCGACGACGATGATGCAGCCCGAGAGCAGCAGGCACGCGAGGGTCAGGAGCAGGACGGTCTTCATGGTGTCACCTTGGAGGGAGGCGGCCCGTTTGGCAAATCCGCAAAAAGAAAGGCCGCCTGACGGCGGCCTTGGGCAGGGCGGCGGGGCCGCTTATTCCGGCTCCGCGACCGCGAAGGTCACGTTGTTGATGTCCGCGCGGGCGAGGACGTCGAGGACGTTGATCACGCGCTCGTAGCGGGCGGCCTCCTCGGCCTGCACGGTGATGAGCACCTTGGTCTTCGACTGGACGGCCGCCTGCTTCAGTTTGGTCATCTCGTTGAAGAGGCCGTCCAGGGTCTTGTCCTGCGGGGTTCCGACCGGGTCTTCGTTGATGGTGATTTGCCCGTTCTCCGAGACGCCGATGGTGATCTCGTCGGGGATCTCGGTCTCCTTCGCGGTCTCGGCATTGCCGGGCAGGGTGGTCTTGAGCTCGTGCTCGACCTTCACGGCGCCAGCCATGACCATGAAGAACAGCATAATCACGAAGACCACGTCGATCATCGGGGCGATCTGGAAACCGGCGTCGGCCGGCATCTCCTGGGGGGCGCGTTTCATGGCTTATTCCTCGCGGTTGAGGCCCGAAAAGGCGATGTTGTCGATACCGGCCTCGCCACCCCACTCGAGGGCCTTGGAGATGTACTTAGCGTGGCAGTCCTTGTCGGCGCGGATGAGCAGGCGGTACTTCTCGTTGTTGCCCTTGCGAGCCTGGAGTTCCTTGGCGATGCCGTCCTTGTCGTTCGGATCGAGCTCGCGGTCGTCCAGCTTGTACTTGGCCTGGCCGGTGGTCTTGTCCCAGGAGATGTTGATCAGGCCGGCGGCGGCCTTGTCGTCGCGCTTCACGCCGTGGGCGGCCACGGGCAGGGAGATATTCTTGTCGACCTTGAGCACCTGGGAGGAGGTGATCGACATGAAGAAGATCAGCAGCACCAGGAGCACGTCGATCATCGGCGCGACCTGGAATTCCGGTTCGCCTTCTCCGCCTCCGCCTCCGCCTGCCATGGTTGTGCTGGGGTGGGGTTAGGGGTGAATCAGGCCTTCACCTCGGCAGCGACTGGCTCGGTGTTCCACACGGGCTTGGCCGCGTAGAGCTCGTCGCCACCGACGTTCTTGCCTTCGATCTCCGCGTAGGGGAAGCCGCGGAAGAGGCCACCGACGATCTCGGTGACGTCATGAATGCCCTTCTGGATGCGGTTGCGGAGGAGGTAGTAGGAGATGAAGGCCGGGATCGCGATGAAGAGGCCGGACGCGGTCGCCACGAGCACCTCGCCGATCGCTTCGGCGAGCTTGGAGGGGTCGCCCACGCCGGAGGAGCCGAGCTTTTCGAACGCCTTCATCATACCCGTCACGGTGCCGGTGAGGCCGATCATCGGCGTGCACACCCCGATCACGGAGAGGTAGGAAGCGCGGCCCATGAGGTCGGCCTGGATGCGGGAGATCTCGGAGATGATGGCCTCCTCGGTCATGGTCTTGCCGTCGGGGCTGAGCGCGACGCCCGCGCGGACGACGTCGCAGAGGGGAGAGCCGGCGTTCTTGGCGAACTCATGGGCGGCGACGTAGTCACCGGCACGGAAGTGGTCGCGGAGCTGCACGACATGGGCGGTCGGGTAGAGCTTCTTGGCGCCGGTGCGGAGGAAGCCGTCGACGATGAACCAGATCATCGCCACGGAGCAGATGGTGATCGGGTACATGACCCAGCCACCTTCGTGGAAGAGGTCCATCATGGTCTTTTCCTTGACGCCGGGGGCGGCTTCCTGGGCGACGGCGGCCAAGGTGGACAGCCCGAGGAACAGGGTGGCCAGGAGGGAGGTGCGGGAATTCATCTTCATAGGGATGATAGGGTAGGGTGGTTGTTAGTTAGGAAAGCGGGGCGGGGCAAGGACTCACTTATTGCCTTCGTCGGAAGGCGTGTTGTTGGCGGCGGGCTTGGCGGTCCCTTCGGGGATGACCGCCGCGTCCTGGATCTTGCGCTGGGCCTCCTCGGCCTGCAGGCGGTCCTCCTTGGGGAGGAGCTTTTTGGCCTGCTCGGCCTCCTTGGAGGTCGGGTAGGTGGCGACGATGTCGCGCAGGTAGCGGTTAGAGACCTCCTCGAGCTTCTGCTCGCGGGTCGCCGGGGTGTCCATGCCGCGGAAGGAGCGGGCGGCGCCGAGGAGGGCCTTCGGCACGTGCTCCTGCTGGGAGCCGTAGAAGACGGGGACGCGGAGGTAGGTGTTCATCGCGGCCTCGTATTTCTTGGTGGCGAGCAGGGAGGAGCCCTTGACTAGGTGCAGGCGGGCCTGGAGGTCCGGGTCATCCAACTGCGGCATGAGGCTGGTGGATTCGGTGATCACGGCCTCGTGCTCGCCGCGGCGGGCGCGCTGCATCAGGCGGGCCAGCTTGATCTTGGTGGCCAGTTCGGCGATGGAGCCGTCGTCGGCGCGTTCCAGCGTGTCCAGGAAGGAGGAGAGGGCGGCGTCGTTCTCGAGGCGGTCGAGGGCGTCCAGCTTCACGATGGAGGCCTTGAGCCACCAGCTCCCCTTCACCTTCTTGATCGGGTCGAAGAACTTGATGACGGGCTCGATGTTGTCGAGGGCCTTGCCCGGCTCGCCGCGCGCGACGTTGTTCTGGGCCTCGGTCAGGCGCTCCGGGAGCGGCCAGATGATGGTTTCGACCTCGGCGAGCTTGCGGGTCATGATCATCTCGGTGCCGTCCTGGATGGTCGTGCGCTCGACGGTACCCTTGAGGCTGCTGATCTGGCCCTTCTTCTTGTCGATGATGGGCTTCGGGGGAATGACGGTGTTGTCGACCTTGAAGGGGTCGTTGACCTCCCAGCGTTCGCCGCCCTTGAAGATCAGGGTCTGGCCGAAGGCGGGCAGGGCGGCGCCGAGCGCGGCGGCGGCGAGGAGGAGGCGGGGGAACGGGCGCATGGCTTAGAGGCGGGTGTTGAGGGACTTGGCCTCGGAGGCCTCCGGGGTGTCCTTGATGCGGTCCTTGGACAGCATCTCGGCCAGCAACAGCTTGGCCTCGGGCTTCTGTCCGAGCTTGTCGGCGAGGACGCGGGCGGTGGCGAGGTAGGCCTTGGCGGACCAGAATTCGTACTTCTTCCAGGTCTGGTAGCAGCGGCGGTAGTAGGCGACGGCCTCGGCGTTCCGGCCTTGGCGTTCCTCCATGACCCCGAGCCAGTAGAGGCTGCCGGCGGTGGCCTCGCCGCGCCATTCCTTGGTCTGCAGAATCTCCTCGAAGGCCTTCTTGGCGTCGGGGTAGGCCTGGGTCTCGGCGAGCGCGCGGGCGCGGGCGAACTTAATCTCCTTCTCCTTCGACATCGTGATCTGGTTGTCGACGGCCTCGTTGCAGAGCTCGAGGGCCTCCTTGAACTTCTTCTGCTGGAGGAGGATCTCCGCCAGGCCGGCGAAGCCGAAGTCGGCGTACTCGGAGGAGCGGTTATGCTCCTTGATGTACTCGAAGTAGGCGGCGGCCTTGGCGGTCTCGCCCTTCGCGAGCAGGTGGTCGCCGACCACGGCGAGGATCGTCGGGCTGAGTTCCTCCGCCTTGTAGTTGGCGGAGACCTTCTTGAAGAAGGTGTCGGCCCGGTCGGGGTTGCGGAGGAAGACGTTCAGCTGGCCCATGGCGAAGAAGCCGCGGGCCTGGGCGATGAGGGAGCCCTTGTTCTGCTCCAAGCGGAGGAGTTGGGTCAGTTCGGCCTCGGCGTTGGCGGGGGAATAGGCGGCGGGGTCAACCGGGGTGCCGGGCTTCACGCGCTTCACCTTGCGGGCGAGCTTCTCGCAGAGGAAGATGACGAGTTTCTCGTTACCCTCCTGCTTGCGGTCGTTGATGGTTTCGGCGACCGAGGCGGAGAGGATGCCAAGGGCCTCGGTCTTGGCGACGATGATGCTGGCCTGGCGGTCCTTCTCGACGACCGCGAGCTCGTCGGCGAGCTTGGCGGACAGCTTGGCGACCTCGGCCTTGGCGGCGGCGATGGCCTCCTTGGTGGCGCCGTCCTGGCGCTCGAGGGCGTCGACCTTCTTGCGTTCGGCGGCGAGCTGGCCGCTGAAGCGCTTCTGGACCTCCTCGCTGCGTTGGGCGAACTCCGGCTTGTCGCCAAGGCGCTCGGTGGCCTTGATCACCTCGTAGAGGTAGGTCAGGGACTTCGGATCGTTATGATCCCAATCGTAGACCTCCTTGTAGAGGTCGCGCATGCGGGCGTGCTCGCCGCGGCCGGGCAGCAGCTTGCCGAGCTCGCGCAGGACGAACTCCAGCGCGTTGGTGTTGGTGCGGCCGCTGCGGGCGGCGGCGACATAGGCGTCGATGGCCTTGGCGGTGTGGCCGTCCTTCTCCTTCTCGAGGCGGGCCTTCTCGGCGAGGAACTTCTTCTTGGTCTCCGGGGCGGCGTTGGTGCGGGCGGACTCGTCGGCCTTGCGGATGGGCTTGTCGAGCTCGGTGGCCAGACGCATCTCGGCGTCGCCGATAAGCGTGTGGACCTCGGGGACCTGGTTGACGACGGCCTCGTCCTTGCTGACGGCGTAGTCCTTCAGCCACTCGTTGCAGAGGCGCAGGGTCTCGGTGGTCTCCGGCGGGGTGAGGCCGAACTTCACGATCGCCTGGCGGTAGCGGACGTCGGGCAGGAACTTGCCGCGGCCCGCGTAGTCGGCCTGGTACTGGTCGAAGCCGGTCTTCGTGTCCTTGTACTTGCCTTGGTAGAACCAGCAGAGGGCGCGCATGTAGACAGCCTGCTCGCGGGCGAGGGAGCGCGGGTACTTCTGGTTGAACGCGTCGAGGGCGGCGCCGGCCTGCTCCCAGTCGACGTTGGCGAAGAGGCAGGTGATGATGCGGAAGTCGATCTCCTCGACGGTGGCCGCGTCGATCTTCTTCACGTTGGTCTTGGCCCAGTTGTAATGCTCGATGGCCTCCTTGAAATCCTCGCGGTCCTGCGAGATCTCGCCGAGGATGACCGCGACCGCCGGGACTTCCTCGCTGTCGGGATATTTCTGCAGGAACTCCTTGCACTTCGCCTGGGCCTCGGTGTTGCGGCCGATCTGGCGCAGGGCGACGATGTAGTAGTAGTAGGCGCCCGAAACCTTGGAGAAGCCGGGGTTGTTGTCGAAGATATCGCGGAACGCCACGAAGGCCTCCCAGTGCTTGTTCAACTCCAGCAGGCACAGGCCGATGCGGTAGGAGATGAAGGCGTCGTAGTCCTTGTTGGCGGCGAACTCGCCCTCGATCTTCTTGAACTGCTCGACGCCCGCGATGGCCTCCTCGATCTTGATCTTCGCGTTGTCGTCCGGCTTGGGGTAGAGTTTCTTGAGGTTATCGACCTCGGCCTGCTTGGCCTCGACCGCGCGCGAGACGGAGCGAGCCACGGTCGCCCGGCGGAGGGTGCCCTGGTAGCTCGCGAGCGCCTGGCGGTAGAGCTCGACCTTCTCCTTCTCGTCGGCGGCGTTCTCGGCGGCCTCGAAGCGGGAGTCGCCGATCTCGATGCGCTGGAAATTGGAGCGCACGATCTCGGCGGGCGAGCCGGTCCCGCGGGCGTCGACCTCGGCCTTGAGCTGCTCGGCTTCCTTGGTCAGGCCGAGCTTGGTGTAGACCTCGACGAGCTTGGCGGCGGCTTCGCGGCGCTCCGGCGTGGCGAGGCCCTCGGCGATGGCCGACTTGAGGAGCTGCATGGCCTGACCGAGGGCCTTCTTCTTTTCGACCTCGTCGGCGGATTTGGCCTTTTCCTCGAGGATGCGGGCGGAGAGGGTGTAAGCGCTGATGCGGTCTTCGGCGCGGATGGCGATATTGGGGGCGCGGAGTTTCTCGAGGAGGGCCAGGGCGGGGTCCCACTTGGACTGGCTGGCGAGGGCTTCGACGAGGCTCAGCTGGGCGATGCCGCGTTTGTTGTCCAAGCCGTAGAAGTCCTCGGTGCCCTTGGGGTACTTGGCAAGGAAGGCGGTCAGTTCCTCCTCGGTCTTGGCCCAGTCCTTGAGGGTGTAGACGGCGACGGCCTTGTTGAACGCCAGGACCGCCTTGAGCATGTCGCCCGCCTCGGTCGGCAGCTGCTTCTCCATCTCGCTCAAGGTGTCGTAGGCGGCCTTGTACTTCTTGGCCTCCATCTCCTTGCCGGCCCGCTTGAAGAGGGCTTCCAGTTTGTTCTCGGGCGCGGGCGCGGTGGCCGCGGGCTTGGTCTGGGCTCGGGCGGGAGTGGCGACCGGGGTCACCGCCAGGAGGACGGCGAGGATGGCGGCTTTGGCCAGTTGGTAGGTGCGGGACTCGTGGGTGGCCATCGGGTAGGGGGAGCGCGGTGACGCCTCTTGGGGTGAGGGAAGAAATTAGCCCTTCGGAGGCCTCTCTGCCAAGCAATAACCCTTCACACTCGCCCTGCCCGCGGGGGAGGATGGCCCCCCAAGGGGAATGCCCCCGGTCGGGGTCAGCGCGCCGCCTTCCGCCCGGAGGCCAGCAGGGTCTCGAAGCCCGGCTCGCGGTCCTCCTTGGCGACGACCCGGACCTCGGATTCGCGGAAGCCGGCTTCCTCGAGCCAATCGTGGAGGTCGTTCTCCTTGAAGCCGAGCCAGCGATCGGCGTAAAGCTCGCGGGCCTTCTCGAAGCGGTGGGCACGGAGGTCGAGGATGAGCACCCGTCCGCCCGGCTTGAGGATGCGGTGGGCCTCGGTCAGGGCTTTTCGCGGGTTTTCGGCGTGGTGCAGGGCCTGGCTGAGCAGGACGAGGTCGACCGAACGGTCGGGCAGGGGGGCGTCCTCGATGTCACCCAGGACGTAGTCCAGGTTGTTCAACTGTTCCTTTTTGGCCAAGGCCCGGCCCAGCTTGACCATCCGCGGGGAGTTGTCGACGCAGTGCACGAACTCGGCCTGCCGGGCCAGCAGGCGGGACAAGGTACCGTCGCCCGCCCCGAGGTCGGCGATGCGCACTTTCGGAGCCAGCAGCAGGAGCATCTGGCCGATGGCTTCCCAGGAGCGTCCGGGGCAGTAGTTCTTGCCGAGCCGGTCGGCGACCAGGTTGAAGTGCTGCTCGGCCTTGCGGCGGCGCCGCTCGACGATCCGTTGCAGGGCCCGTTGGTCGGCCCGGGTGGCCGGCTCGGCCTCCGTGGCCCGGATGGCCGCCTCCAGGATGCTCTGCACGCCGGCCCCGAGGCCCCGGGCCAGGGAGTAATAAGAATGCTTTCCGTCGCGGCGGTCTTCGGCCAGGCCCGCCTTACGGAGCAGGGCTAGGTGGGTCGAAATGCGCGATTGGCCCATGCCGAGGATCTCCTGCAGCTCGCCGACCGCCAGCTCGCCCTTGGCCAGCAGGAACAGCAGGCGGGCCCGGGTCGGATCGGACAGGAGGCGGAGGGATTCCCAAGGGTCGGGCATGGTGGTCAGGATGGGGTCGTTCGGGCCGCTGTCAAAAGAGGAAGCCCCGCGGGGCGGGGCTTCGTCAGGGGCCGGGCGGGCGGCTTACTTCCGCTTGTCGATCCAGCGGCTGAGCGCCTTGACCTTCCAGGTCTCGGTCTTGCCGTTGATGTTGGTCGTGAAGGTCTCGCCCAGCTTCTGGTTGAGGAACTGCTTCGCGAGGGGCGAGATGTAGGAGAGGACGTTCTCCTCCGGCTTGCCGTCCCAGACGCCCAGGATGTCGTAGGTGATCTCGACCTGGTCGGCCCCGCGGAGCAGGGTCACGGTCGAGCCGATGCTGATCGCGTCGGCGCGGGCCTCGGTGAAGTCGGTCACGCGGGCCTTCTTGAGGAGGCCTTCGAGCTCGGCGCGTCGGGCCGAGAGCGTGTCGTGGTCCTGGCGGGCCATCTTGTACTCGGAGTTCTCGCGCAAGTCGCCGTGCTCCTTGGCCACCTGGATGGCTTCCTTCACGGCGGGCAGCTTGTTCTGGATGATGTCGATGAGCTCGCGGTCCTTCTCTTCCTTGCTGTGCTTGGAGACGAAGAGTTCCTTCTCCTCGGCCTCGTTATCCGTCGGCTTGGACTGGGCGAGGCGCTGGACGTTCGGGTCGATCTTGGCGAGGCGGGCGATCAGCGACTTCTTGGTCATCTGGTCGAAGCCCTGGCTGCTGAGCATCGTGCGGGTGAGGTCGTAGATCGTCTCGCTGTCGACCTTCGGGCCGTTGGCCGGCGCGAGGATGTCGGCGATCAGCTCCTTGTCCTTGACTAGCTCGTTGGCGAGGGGGATGCGGGCGGTGGAGTTGGACTCGAGGGCCTCCGTGTCGACGGAGCCGAGGATGGCGGCCAGCAGCGTCGGGTTGATGAGGCGACCGACGATGTCGGCGTACTTCTTGGATTCGCGGTTCTTGATGATCCAGATGATGACCGGGGCGCGCAGTTCGCGGCTCTCGAGCCACTGGGCGAAGCGCTGGCCGACCTCGGCCGCGAGTTCCTGGTCGCAGAGGTAGGAGATGGACTCGGAGACGAGCTTGGCGGAGCCGCTCTTGGTCGCGCCGATATCGCGGTTGCGCAGTAGGTCGAAGGCGCGGTCCGCCCACTTTTCGCCGTGGTGCGCGCGCACGAGGTCGAGGAGGGTGCGGATTTTCTCCGTCGTGTGCGGGATGTTCAGGGCGACGAAGGCCAGGTCGCCCTCGTTGCAGAGTGCGATCACCTCGGAGGCGGTGGGGCTGACGGTGTCGACGGTCTCGACGGCGGAGCGGAAGAACTTATCGCGGTTCCAGATGGCGCCGAGCATGACCGGGATGAGGTCGCGGCGGCGGTTCGGGCTGACGGCGGCGAGGGCCTTGGCAAGGTCGGCGGAGACCTTGGCGAGGTTGGCTTCCGTGGCGGCGGAGCGGGTCTCCGCGGTGGAGCTGTCGGCCAGCGCCTCCAGGAGGGCCAGCTTGCGCTCGAAGTTCGGGGCCGACTCGTACTGGGCGAAGAGGTCCTCGCCGAGGTCGACCGGGGCCTCGAGCAGGATGTAGAGGCCGCCCTTCTTCTCGGGGACCTGGATGGCACGGTCCTTGCGGATGGCGGCGCGGGCCTTGGTCCACCAGGACTTGAAGGCGGCGGCGCGGTCCTTGCCGGCGCCGAGGGAGGCGAAGTGGATGCGGTCGAGGTTGGCCTCAAGGGCGTAGGAGGTGCACTCGCCCTCGGGATACTCGGCCAGCAGGGCCTTGACGATGGCGGCGGGGTCGTTGGCGACCTGGTGGGCCACCTTCTCCTTGGATTCGTCGGCGTAGGCCGAGGCGACGAGGCTGTTCGGGTTCAGGATCTCGATCTTACCGAGGAAGAAAGCGGCGTCCATGACGTGGCCCTTCTTGCCCTGCTCGGGGAAGTCGACGGTGAAGCGCTTGGCGGCCTCGGCGTAGCCCCGGATGACACCGATTCCCCAGGCTTGGTGGAGGCAGAAGGCGGGCTGACCCGAGCCGACCCGGTTGATAGCGTCCTGCAGAGAGTTGTTTTTAACGCCTTGTGGGTTGGGGGCCTTGTTGCTCATTGCAAAAAGGGGTTTTGGGCATAACAAAACGCACTTGCAAGCAGGAAGGCGGGGGCTTTGCGGTCTTCGGTCCCGATTGCCTTGCTTCGAACCAACCCGATGGCCTTTAAGCCCGAAAAACCCTCCATCCACGGCGAAACGCCGGACTCCCTCGGCGCTCGCTTGGTCGAGGCCGGGCACCCCCGTTACCGGGTCGCCCAAATTTTCGAGTGGCTCTACCCCCGCCGGGCGGGCGGTCCGGACGCGATGACCAACCTGCCGGCGAATCTTCGGGCCTGGCTGGCGGAGCAGTACGACTTCGCAGCCACCGACGTCACGGGCAAGAAAACCGCCTCAGACGTCACCCAGAAGGTCCTCCAGCGCCTCCGGGACGGCTCCCTGATCGAGACGGTCATCATCCGGGCCCCCATGGAGGGGGTGGGGCAGGAGCAGTCCCGCCGGACCATCTGTATCTCGACCCAGGTGGGGTGTGCCTACGGCTGCAAATTCTGCGCTTCTGGCCTCGAAGGCTGGAAAAGGGACCTTTCGGTGGGGGAAATCGTCTCCCAGCTCGTTCAGGTCTGCCGGATCGAGGACCAGGCGGATCCCATCCGGGCAGCCCAGGGGCTGGCCTCCTTCGATAACATCGTGGTCATGGGCATGGGGGAGCCTTTGGCGAACTACGACAACCTCCTGGCCGCCCTACGCATCGTGAATGCCGCCTGGGGTTTCGGCTTCGGAGCCCGCCGCATCACCATCTCCACCTCCGGGGTCGTCCCCAAGATCCTGAAGCTCGCCGACGAGGAGCTCGGCTTCCGCCTAGCCATCAGCCTGCACGGGGCCACCAACGAGGTCCGCAACCAGATCATGCCCGTCAACCGCAAGTTCCCCCTGGAGGAACTCGTGCCCGCGGCCAAGGCCTTCGCCCGCAAGCACGGGCGCATGCTCACCCTCGAGTTCATCCTCATCGAGGACATCAATGATTCCCTGGAGCAGGCGAGGAAGCTCGCGGTCATCGCCCGGGAGCTGCACGCGCACGTCAACCTGA
This sequence comes from uncultured Opitutia bacterium, assembly GCA_903882335.1. Classification (GTDB taxonomy): domain Bacteria; phylum Verrucomicrobiota; class Verrucomicrobiia; order Opitutales; family UBA953; genus UBA953. The sequence goes on from CAIRWP010000165.1 coordinate 10,967, forward strand.
TCCCGTACAATAAGGTCGAGGGCCTCCCCTGGGTGCGGCCCTCGCTCACGCGCCAGGACCGGTTCGTCAAGGAGCTACGCGCGCTGGGCGTGACCGCGACCCTCCGGCGCGAGAAGGGACACGACATCGACGCGGCCTGCGGCCAGTTGCGCCTCCAGAAGGAGAAGGAGCTTCGCTCCGACCCGCCGCCCGCGGCGGCCTAGGCCGTCAGCCCGGCCACGAAGGCCCGGCGGTCCGGGGCCTTGTAGAAGGCCGTCCCGGCCACCAGCGTGTCGGCGCCGGCGGCCCGGCAGAGCAGGCCCGTCTCGGCGTTGATCCCGCCGTCGACCTCCAGACGGAAGTCCAGCCCGCGGCGCTGTCGTTCGGTATCGAGGAAGCGGATACTCTCGAGCACGGCGGGGATGAAGGCTTGGCCGCCGAAGCCCGGGAATACCGTCATGCACAGGGCCAGGTCGACGCTCTCCAGGTAAGGCAGGAGCCGTCGGGGGTCGGCGTCGGGGTTCATCGCGATGCCGGCCTTGAGCCCGGCCGCCTTGATCGCGGCGAGCGTCTTCGTCATGTCATGGTCGGCCTCGATGTGCACGGTCAGGCGTTCCGCGCCGGCTTGGGCGAAGGCGGCGACGAAGCGATCCGGGTGCGCGAGCATCAGGTGCACGTCGAAGTGCAGCCGCGTGCGCGGGCGCAAGGCCGCCACGACCTGGGGCCCGAAACTGATGTTGGGCACGAAGTGCCCGTCCATGATGTCCAGGTGGACCCAGCCGAGGCCGGCTTCCTCGACCGCCCGGATGCCGCCGGCGAAGTCGCCGTGGTCGGCGGCGAGCAGGGAAGGGGCGACGACGGGAGCGGGCATGGCGTTACCAGGCGGTCGTCGCGGCCTCGCGGACCTGCGCGGCGATGTCGGCGAAGATCGGCCCGTCGAGGCTGCGTTCCTCGCCGGCGGCGTTGCCGAGCGGTCGCAGGGTCGCGTTAGCCGTGAACTCGCGGTTGCGGAAGAGCACCTTGCCGTCCCCGTTGGTCAGCGTGCAGCGCACGACGTAGGTGAGTTGGAACGAGGTGTAGAAGAACGCATCGGTCGGCTTGGTCGTGAGGCCGTCGCGCCGGAACGAGCTGATTTCGGCGTCGAGTTTGGCCCCGCCGGTTCCGAGCCGGACGCGCGGGTCCCCGCCGAAACTTTCGGCCAGTTTCTGCTGCAGCAGGCCGTTGGCGACGGGCCGGTTCGTGGTGTTCCGGACCGGGGCGATGTCCAGCGTCGTGAAGGCCGGCTTGGGGCCGCCGAGCCGATAGGCGGAGCAGCCTGTCAGTAGGCAGAGGGCCAGCACTGACAGGGCTTTGGTCATCGCCGTTCGGTCTCCGTGGCGGGCTTCGGGACGTCCTTACGGAAGCCGAGGGCATCGAGGTCCTCGCCGACGGCCGTGGGCTTGCCGCCGCCGTCGACGCGGGGGCGCGGGTAGCGACCGAGGAGCCGGTCCGCCAGGGTGGCGGGCGGGGTGGGGTTCTTCTGAATCAAGGCCAGCAGCGCCTCCGCTTCCTTGGCGGCGGCCGATTCGGGCGCGATGGTGCGGCAGGCGTTGGCCATCAGCTTCGCGGCCTCCGGGTTATTGCGGTGTTCCCAGTAGAAGACAGCGAGGTGGAGGCGGGCTCGGGCGGCGCGGTCGCGCAAGGCGGCGACCTCCTTGGCGGCGCGGGCGGCCCGGGGATCGCGCGGGAACTGGTCCGCCAAGGTGCGCCAGTGGTCGGCGGCCTCGAGGGCCGCGGCTTGGTCCCAATCGGGACCGAGCGACTCCTTGGCACGGAGTTCCGCCAGTCGTTCGAGCGCCTCGGGCAGATGCTTGCTGGCGGGGTAATCGCTGAGAAGGCGTTCCAGTATCTCGGCGGCGCGAGACTCCATGTCCATCGCCAAGGCCACGCGTCCGGCCCGGACCAGGCTCTCGTCCGCGAGGGGCCCGTTCGGGGCTAGCTTCAGGGCTTTCTCATAGAGTCCGATGGCGTGGGCCCGGTCCTGGAACCAGGGGAACCAACCGCCGAGGAGTCGCCGCTTGCCGTCGGCGAGTTCATTGGCGATGCGGAACTGCAGCTCGACGACCTCCTGGAAGGAGCCGAAGGCCGAGTGGCGGGCGTAAAGGTCATCCAGGATCTCGGCCGCGGGGTCGTATTGCTGGCGATCAGCGAGCAAGCGGGCCTTGCGCAGCAGGGCCCAGGCCTCGCCTTCGGTGCCGGCCTCCCCGGTGATCAGGAGCTCCAAGGACGCCAACGCGGCCCGCTGTTCGCCGGCCGCCGTCTGCCGGTCGGCCTGCCGGAGCACGGCCTCGACCACCGGGCGGCGGCTTGGGTCCGTCTCGTAGCGGGCGGCGGGGCGATGCGCGTCATCCTGCGAGGCGCAGGCGACCAGCAGACCAGAGAGCAGGAGGAGTTCAGGGCGAAGGTTCATGCCAGCGAAGGAGGGTTGCGCCCCAGGTGAGGCCGGCGCCGAACGCGACAAGCAGGACGAGGTCGCCATGCTTGATGCGGCCCGCGGCCCAGGCCTCCTCGAGCGCTAGCGGGATGGAGGCCGCCGAGGTATTGCCGTAGCGGTCAAGGTTGATGGGGAAGCGGTCGAGCCCGACCTGGAGCTGGTCGGCGACGGCCTCGACGATGCGGATATTCGCCTGGTGCGGGATGAACCAGGCCACGTCGTCCGAACGCTTGCCGCAGCCCTTCAGGACGCGTTCGCACGAGTCCGCCATGACGCGCACGGCGAGCTTGAAGACCTCCTTGCCGTTCATCCGGAGGAAGTGCTGGCGGTCGCGGAGGGTCTGCTCGCTCGCGGGCTGGGCCGAACCGCCCGCCACGCAGTGCAGGAGCTCGGCGTTGACGCCGTCGGCCCCGAGCAGGTTGCCGAGCACGCCGACCTCGGGCGTGGCGGTCGTCTCGAGGATGGCGGCCCCGGCGCCGTCGCCGAAGAGCACGCAGGTGGCCCGGTCCTGCCAATCGACGACGCTGGAGAGCTTCTCCGCCCCGATGACGAGCGCGCGGCGGTAGTTGCCGGAGCGGAGCATGTCGGTGCCGACCTGGAGCGCGTAGACGAAGCCGGAGCAGGCCGCCGAGATGTCGAAACAGGGGATGTCCCGGCGCAGGCCCAGCTTGGCCTGGAGCAGGCAGGCCGTGGAGGGGAAGGGGACGTCGGGCGTCATCGTGGCGACGATGAGGAGGTCGATATCCGCGGGGGTCAGGCCGGCGCGGGCGAGCGCCTTGGCCGCGGCCTTGGCGCCCATGTCGGAGGGGTTCTCGCCGGCCCCGGCGATCCGGCGTTCGGAGATGCCGGAGCGGGTCTTGATCCACTCATCCGAGGTCTCGACCATCGCGGAGAGCTCCGTGTTGGTGAGCTTGCGGTCCGGCGCATGCACGCCGAGGGACCGGATGAAGACTGAAAGCTCGGCACGGCTCATCGATGCGTTGAGGTAAGACCCGCCGGGCGGAAAGGGAACACTAAAACCTCAGGCTTCCTCGGGGGTCGCCGCCACCACCTGGTTGGCCTCGGCCAAGGCCGCCTGCATCCGCCGGCCCGCATCGTGCCCCAAGGCCTCGAGGCCGAGGCGGATGGCGCTGCAGATACCCTGCCGGTTGCTGGAGCCGTGGGCCTTCATGACGAGGCCCGTGAGACCGAGCAAAGGAGCGCCGCCGTAACGTTCCGGCTTCAATTTGCCTTTGAGGTCGCGCAGCAGCGGGAACATCGCCACGCCGCTCGCGATGTAGACGGGGTTGCGCTTCACCTTGCTGCCGACGAGGTCGCGGACCATGTAGACCAGGCCTTCGATGGTCTTCACGAGCACATTGCCGGTGAAGCCGTCGGTCACGACCACGTCACAGGCGTCGCCGAAGACGTCGTAACCTTCGACGGGGCCGACGTAGTTGATGCGGTCACCCATGGCTTTGAGCAGCTGGTGGGTGCGGTTGATCCGGGCGCCGCCCTTGCCCTCCTCGGTGCCGACCGTGAGCAGGCCGACGCGCGGGTTGGCGATGCCCAGCGAGCATTGCGCGTAGATGGAGCCGAGGACGGCGTTGTGCAGCAGGTGCTCGGGCTTGGCCTCGGGATTGGCCCCGACGTCGAGCATGATGAAGTGGCCTTCGCGCCGCGGCATGATGGCGGCGAGGGCGGGGCGTTCGGCGCCTTCCATCGGGCGCACCTTGATCGTGCCCGCGGCCACGAGGGCCTTGGTGTTGCCGGTCGAGACCACCACGTCGGCCTCGCCGGCCTTGAGCATCTCGAGGGCCTTGACCATCGAGGAGTCGCGCTTGGACTTGAGCACGGCCATCGCCGCGTCGTCCATCGCGACGGCGGTGGGGGCGTGGCGGTAGAAGACCCGCTCCGGCTTATTCAGGATACGATGCTCCCGGGCCAGGAGGCGGAGGTTGTCCTCGTGGCCCACGAGGATCAAGGTGTCCGCGGGACCGATGACACCCTCCTTGAAGGCGAGGGCGGCGGCGGCGACGGCTTCGGAGGGACCGAGGTCACCGCCCATACAATCGAGGGCGATCCGGTAACCCTTCGTGGCCGTGGCTTCGCTCATGAGTTCGGGCGGTGCCCGGGGCGGAGCTTAGGCTCCGGTGTCGAGGACTTGACGACCGCGGTACTTCCCCGTGGTGGGGTCGACGCGGTGGGAGCGGCGGAGGGCGCCGGATTCGGCGTCCTTGACGAGCTTCGGGGCGCGGAACTGGTTGGCGCCGCGACGGAGACGGCTGCGACGCTTGGACTGTTTACGTTTCGGATTGGCCATGGTTCTGCGCTAGGTTGAGGGTTGGTTCTACCCCCTCGGAGTCCTCGGTCAAGCCCCCTTTCCGACGGCTTGCGCCCCGTGCCGAGGGCTGATTGGGTGCCCGGATGCCCGGCTTTCCCGCCCTTTTCCTCGACCGCGACGGCAACCTGATCGAGGACCACCATCATACCTGCCGTCCGGAGCAGATCCAGCCGATCGCTGGGGTGAGGGAGGCTTTGGTCGCCTGCCTGGCCGCGGGTTATCGCCTCTTCATCCTGACTAACCAGAGCGGCATCGGTCGGGGGATCTTCACCTGGGACCAGTACCGCGCCTGTAATGCCCGGATGCTCGAGCTGCTGGCTTTGCCGGCTCCGGGTATCCTCGAGATCAAGGCCGCGCCGGAGCGCCCGGATGAGCCCAGCGAGTACCGCAAGCCCAGCCCGAAGTTTATCCTCGAGATGGTCGCGAGACATGACCTCGACCAGGCGCGTTGTTGGATGATTGGAGACCGAGTCACCGATTGGGACGCCGGACTCAACGCGGGCATTCGCTCCTGCGCGGTGCGTAGCGGGGCTCCGTTCACCCCCGAAGCCGAGGCCCAGGCCGTGGCCCGCGGCGTGCGCTTCCATCGGGATTTCCCGACGTTCGTCCGCGTCGAACTGGGACTTTAGCCAATAAAAAGGGACGAACCTGGAGGTTCGTCCCTTTGTGCAGATCAGCGTGGACTGATTAGGCCTTCGGCTTTTCGTCGGGGCAGCTGGGGCACTTCTTTTCGCCGTCCTTCTTGGCGGGAGCGGCCGGAGCTTCCTCCGCGGTGGCCGGGGCAGCCGGAGCGGCCGGGGCGTCCTTCTTGTCCTTGTCGCACTTCTTGGGGCAATCATCCGAGGTCAGGTCGACCAAGGCCTTGGGCTTCTCGGAAGGGCAGGGGCACTTTTCGCCGTCCTTCTTGGCCGGGGCTTCTTCCTGCTTCGCAGGCTCAGCCTTCTTGGCCGGGTCAACGACCGGGGCGGTAGCGGGGGCAGTCGGGGTGGCCGGGTGGTCCTTCTTTTCGCACTTGCCGCAGTGAGCGGAAGCGACGGCCGTGGAGACGGCGAGGGCGCAGGTGAGGGAGAGGAGCTTGATGAGCTTGGTCATAGGAGAGACCTTTAAAGTGACCGAAGGCGGTCGATTGTCAACGGGCTTGGAGGTTTCGCGCTTCAGGCGTTTACCTCACTTTCTCCCTTAACTCCGCGAGTTTCGGAACGAGTTGGGCTAAGCCGGACCCAGGCAGCCACTGGCTCCCGCTCGTGGTTTCAAAGATCAGGGCGGCATTAAAACATTTAAGTTCTTTAACGAGAGATACTTGAGACATTTCATCCTTCCTCTTGGCTGAAAAGACAATGGGCCCGTCGAGAGGGGCCGATTCCACCCACAAGATGACGTCGGGTTCGACGTGGGCTAGGGTCTCCCAGTCGAATTTAACCCAACTGCCTTTTTTCAAGGCCGACTTAAAGCCTGCCCCACGCATCGGCAGGCCGAGGTAACTGTCCGGCCCGGCCATCATGCCGTCCCAGACGATGAGCAGCTTGCGTGGGAGGAGGGCGGGGATGCGTTCGAGGGGTTGGTTCAACCGCTGGATTTCCTCCGGTGATCGGCCGAGGGCCTCACCGATGAGCCGGATGTCCTCGAGCACGCACGTCGCGCTTTCCGGGGCCAGCACCAAGACCTTGAGGTCCGCGCCGCGACAACGTTCGGCCCAGAGCGGATTCGAGGTGCGGGGGAGGATGACCAAGTCGGGCTTCGCCCGTAGCAGCCGTTCGAGGTCCGGGTTGAAGACATCGCAATCGCGCGCGGCCGGGTGCGTCGCCGGGAGCGGGCACCAGCGCGTGGCGGTGACGATCTTATCCGCGGCGCCGAAGTCGACCAAGGTACGGGTCGCGCCGGGGCTGTAGGTCGCGATGCGCTCGGGTGCGGCGACCGCGAGCACGGCGGCGCTGAGCAGCGCGAGCGTGGCCAACCAGCGACGCATCAGGCCGAGAGCAGGCGGGCGAGGCGCACCGCCGAATCGAAGCTGCCCCGGTCCGCCCGGCCGGTGCCGGCGAGCTCGTAGGCTGTGCCGTGGTCGGGACTGGTCCGCACATACTTCAGGCCAAGGCTGAGGTTGGCCGAGGTCGTGAAGTCCACCGTCTTCAAGGGCGCGAGGCCTTGGTCGTGGTAGATCGCAGCGACCGCGTCGAACTCGCCCTGCAGGTGGCGGTGGAAGACCGTGTCGCCCGGCAGCGGGCCGCTCACGTCGTGGCCCTCGGCGCGCAAGGCCTCGATCGCCGGGCGAAGGACGGCGTCATCCTCCTGGCCGAGCAGGCCGCCTTCGCCGGCATGCGGGTTGAGCCCGCAGACGGCGATGCGCGGGCGGACGTCGCCGAGCTTCGTGCGCAACGCGATCAGCGCCCGCACGGTGCGACGGACCGCGGCGGCGTCGAGCGTGCGCGGAACGTCCGCGAGCGGCAGATGCCAGGTCACCAGCCCGACCGTCATCCGGCCGCCAGCGAACGCCATCACCGGTTCGCCGCCCCAGCGCGCGGCGAAGAATTCGGTCTGTCCTGGGAACGGGTAGCCGACCTCGGCAAGGCGCTTTTTGTTCACCGGGCCGGTCACCACGCCGGCGAAACGTCCGCCGGTGGTGCCGCGAGCGGCGAGCTCCATCGCTTCGAGGGCGATCAACTGGCCGGCCTCATCAGGCTGCCCGGGGCGCGTGATAGGGTCGGCGGGCCCGACGGCGAGGCCGCGGCCGAGCCGCGCGATCCAGTCGGCGGGTCCGATCGGCACGACGGAGTCGGCCAGCAGCGGGTGAGCCTGCAACCAGGAGGCGATCAGGTCCGGGCCGACGCCGGCGGGGTCGCCGCAGGGGATCGCGAGCGGGAGCCGGCTCATGCAGGTTGGACGAAGCGCCCGCGTTGGCCGCCGAGGAAGAACTCCAGGAAGTCCCGACCTTCGGCCGTGTGGTAGGAACCGGTGGCGAGCTCCGCCTGCGCGCGCGCGGCGCACGCCTGGCCGGGTGCGTAGACCGCATGGTAGGCGCGCTTCAGCTCGGCGATGGCCTCGGCGGGCACGCCGCGGCGCCGCAGTCCGACGAGGTTCAGGCCGGCCAGTTCATTGCGTCCGTGGGCCAGCCCATTGGGCGGCAAGTCCTCGGTGATGACGGCGTTGCCCGATGTCAGGGAGCCCCCGCCGATGCGGCAGAACTGGTGCACGGCCACGCCCCCGCTGATGAAGGCCCGGTCGCCCGCGTGCACGTGCCCGCCGAGCATGCAGCCGTTCGCGAGGATCACGCCGTCGCCGAGGACGCAATCGTGTGCGACGTGGCTACCCGCCATGAGCAGGCAATCCGCCCCGATGACCGTCGCGGTGTCCGGTTTCGTCGCGCGGTGCAACGTCACGTGCTCGCGGATCACCGTGCGCGCACCGACCGTCACGCGCGAAGCGGTCGCGGGGTCGAACGACAGGTCCTGCGGGTCTCCGCCGATCACCGCGAAGTGGTCGACCACCACGCCCGCGCCGAGGACTGAGCGGGCTTTCAGGATCGCGTGCGCCGCGAGGCGGCAACCGGTGCCGATGACCGCGCCGGCTTCCACGATCGCGAACGCGCCGATCTCGGCGGAGGGGTCGACCTGCGCGGTAGGGTGGACGAGGGCGGAAGGGTGGATCACTTGGGGGGAGGCTGGCCGAATAGCTCGAGCTGGGCGGCGTTGACCATATCGTAGGCGCGGAGCAGGCGAAGCAACTGCAAGGTGTCGGAGGGCCCGGCGGCGCCGGCCGTCTCGGCGGTCTGGAGGAGGTTCTCCAGGATCGTCCGGAAGGTCAGGACATGGTCGACCCCTTGGGCCCGCAGCAGGGCGATGCTCTCGGAGCGTGGCGGTTCCTGCGCGGGTAGCCCGGGCAGTACCAGCACCCGGGCCGGGCGGGCGGCGGCCGGTGGCGTCTCGCCGAAAGCCTCCTTTGCGGTGGGCGCGGCCTCCTTGCGGATGAAGTCGAGGATGTCCCCGCGGCGCAGCATCGCCGGCGTCAGACCTTTGGCGGGCAGTCCCTTGATTGCGACCACCGCGCCAGCCAGCCCCGGTAGGTCGGAGCCGAATAGTTGGAAGCCGGGCTCCGCCCCGGCCCGTGGGGAGGGGTTCAGCACCTCGAGCAGCCCCGGTTCTTCGGCCCGCTTGGCGCGCGCCGTCGCACCGGGCTTCGGCGGCGTCCGGGTGAAGAAGCCGTTTAGCTCGAAATACTCGCGGACGAGGCTGTCGTCGAAGCCGGCCATGCCGCAAGGATGCGGGTAACGCCCCCCGAGGGTCAACCGCGATGCGTCAGAGCGCGAAGTCGGCGGGCGCGAGCGCCACCGTGAACTCACCCTTCAGCGAGCCCGCCTTGAGCGCGGGTACCAGGTCCTTGAGCGCTGCGGTCCGGATCGTCTCGTGCAGCTTGGTCAGCTCACGGCCGACGCAGACGACGCGCTCCGGGCCGAGGATCTCCAGCATCTCGTCCAGGAAGTCCCCGATGCGGTGGCAGGACTCGTGCAGGACCACGGTCTCGGTCGCGGTCCGCATCTCCTCGAGGAAGCGGCGGCGGGCGGCAGACTTCGGCGGCAGGAAGCCGACGAACCGGAAGGCGTTCGTCGGCAGGCCCGAGGCGGAGAGCAGGGCCACGATCGCGCACGGGCCGGGGAGCGGCGAGACCGTCAGCCCGCGCTTCCGGCATTCGCGTGTCACGCGGAAGCCCGGGTCGCTGATACCCGGCGTCCCCGCGTCGGTGATGAGCGCGATGACCGCGCCCGCAGCCACGCGGTCGGCGATGGTCACGGCGACCTCCTTCTCGTTGTGCTCGTGGTACGCGAGCATCGGCTTGGATATGTCCAGGTGGCGCAGCAACCCGCCGGTGACGCGGGTGTCCTCGCAGGCGACTGCGTCGCAGCCGGCGATCGCCTCGCGCGCGCGTGCCGTGAGGTCTCCGAGATTGCCCAAAGGAGTCGCCACCACGAGGAGCCTTCCGGCCGTCCCGCGGGGCGTACCTGCTGGCCCGGCGGGCATCAGCGGAAGCCGGCGGCCGGCGTCTGCATGCCGGGGAGACCGCCCTGCCAACTCGCGGGCTGGGACTGCGGCAGCAAGGAGTCGGCCGGCTTCTCCACCGTTTCGCAACCGGACAGCCCGAGGAGGGCGCCGAGCAGCACGAGCACGGTCAGGAGACGCATGGCAGGCTTAGCGGGTAGCGAGCTTGCCGCTGAAGGGGGAGAGGGTGACCTCGCCGCCGCGGGTGAAGCCGGCGGTGGCGGACTTGCCTTCCTTCTCATCCTTCTCGGAGACCGGGTGGATTTCGGCGACGGAGGAGCTCGCCTTCGTGGCGGCGATGGAGACCGCGCCAATCTTGACGCCGTTCTGCAGGACTTCGAACTTTTCGCCCTTCTTCAGGCCGTCGTTCTCGCCGGCGGTGAAGCAGACGATGCCCTTGGACGGGTCGATGACGAGGATGCGGGTCTTGATGGTGTCAGCGCCGAAGGAGCTGGCGACGCCTTCCGTGGTGGCCTCGACGGTCGGGTCTTCGGGGAACTTGAAGGGGTCGGGCTGGGCGCCGATGGTTCCGCGGTATTCGTTGCGGAGGGCGGCGTACTTGTTCTTCACCTTGTCCAGGTTTTCCTGGGCCTTGTTGGCCTTGGCGACCTCGGCCTCGAGCTGTTCCTTGGTGAAGAGCACGGCGACCTTCTCCTTCTCCTTCACGAGGTCTTCCTGGGAGGTCTTGAGCTCGGCGGCGAGGGCGTCCTTCTTGCCGTTCGCCTCGGCCAGCTGGCCGGTCAGTTCGTCGCGCTTGCGGGTGAGGTCGGCGCGTTCGCCTTCGAGGGTGGCCACGTTGGCGGTGAGGCCTTCGATCTTGGTCTTCTTGTCGGCGACATCGGCTTCGAGGTCCTTCTTATTGCCTTCGAGCTCGGTGATGCGCTCGCGCTTCTTGGTCAGGAGGGCGGTGGTCTTGGCGGTAATCTCGGCCATGCGCGGGGCGAACTCCTTGGCGGCGGCGATCTCGGTGTCGGTCACGGCGAAGTTGGTCGCGATCATCGCAGTCTCGATCTTGCCCTTGAGCAGGTAGGCGAAGACGCCGGCGGCGATGGCGGCCAGCACGCCGAGGGTGCGAATGACGATGTTCAGCTTCTTATTCATGGGGTGGGGAAGGGGTTAGTTATGACGGAAAAAGGTGTGTCCCGGGTCCGGATGGTCCTGTCTTTCGACGGGTCCGGGGTTGGACGAGACGTGGAGGAGAACTTTGAACACCAGTTCCTCCGACCCGACAAGCCCATTTTCCTCACAAATCTGCCCAACAGACAGCCATTTGCCGGGGGTCTTGGCCAGCGCGGCGATTGTCCGGGCCCGCAGTCGGAGGGTCTCCGAGGCGGCCTTTTTGCCGGCCTCGACCCCGGGCTGGTGGTAGGCGTTGATGCCGAGGAGGCTGGCGTAGAGTCCAACGGCTCGCTCGAACAGGGCGATCAGCATGCCGACGGCCGCCGCGTCGACCTGCTTGATGGTCAAGGTGATGCTGGCCCGGTCGTTGCCGGCCAGGGCTTCCCGGGTGCCGAGGAAGAAGGCCTGGAGGTAGGCGCCGGAAGTCACGCCAGGCTCGACTTCGGGGGAGGGGCCTTGTCGGTCGGAGAGCACCTCGATGAAGACCGCGAAGAAGTTGTTCAGGCCGTCCCGCAGCTGCTGGACGTAGGCGTGCTGGTCGGTCGAACCTTTATTGCCGTAGACCGTGAGGCCTTGGTTGACCTTGCGGCCTTGCAGGTCGAGTTCCTTGCCCAGTGATTCCATCACGAGTTGCTGGAGGTAGCGGGAGAAGAGCAGCAGCCGATCCTTGTAGGGCAGGACGACCATGGCCTTGGCGCCCGCGCCGTCCGTCAGGTGGTGCCAGGCGGCCGCCAGCGCGGCCGCGGGGTTACGGGTGGCGTCAGGCACGCGGGTCAGGGCGTCCATGGCCTTCGCCCCGGCCAGCAAGCCCCGGATGTCGAGGCCCTGGAGGGCGGCGGGCAGGAGACCGACCGGGCCCAATTCGCTGGTGCGGCCGCCGACCCAATCCCACATAGGGAAGCGAGCCAGCCAGCGTTCCTTGACCGCGACTTGGTCAAGCTGGCTACCTTCGCCGGTCACCGCCACGGCATGCGCGGCGAAACTCAGTCCGGCGGCCTGCCAGCGGTGGGCGGCTTCGATCTGGCCGTTGCGCGGCTCGGGGGTGCTGCCCGACTTCGAGGTGACGATCGCCAGCGTCGTGCCGAGCCGCCCGGAGAGCGTATCGAAGACGCGGTCGATGCCGTCGGGGTCGGTGTTGTCGATGAAATGGACGCGGAGCTTGTCGGCTTTGCCGCCGAGGGCGTCGGTCACGAACTGCGGGCCGAGGGCCGAGCCGCCGATGCCGATGCAGAGCAGGTCCGTGAAGGTACCCGCCGCCCCCCGCACCTGGCCGGCGTGGACGCGGGCCGCGAAGGCCTCGATGGCATCGACGGACGCGCGGACGGCGGCGCCGATGGCCGGGTCGGGCGCCAGCTCGGGCGTGCGCAGCCAGTAGTGGCCGACCATCCGCTTCTCGTCGGGGTTCGCCACCGCGCCCTGTTCCAAGGCCGCCATGTCGGCGAAAGCCCGGGCCATGGCCGGAGCCAGCCGCGCCGCGGTGGCCGCGGGAAGCTCCGCCCGGCTGAGGTCCAGGGCGAAGCCCAGGGTCGGGAAAGCCAGGAGGTTGCGACGGTAAGCTTCGAAAGAGGAGGCCATCGTTTGGGTTATGCCCCCGCCCGGCCCGGGAGGCAATCCCGTTCCCCGTTCAACGGGCCGGCGAAAGCACGTGGACCCCCTTTTTGTTGGCGAGGACGATCTCCGCCCGTCCGTCGCCGTCGAGATCCGCGACCTCGAACTGCGTGCCGATACCGGCCTCCGCGTCCGCGACCCGCGGGGTGAAGACGACCTTGCCCTCGGCATCCTTGGCCCACGTGAGCCAGAGCACGAGCGGCGTCGCCTGCGGGTTGACGTCGCCTTTCGGGCCATGGGCCCAGAAGCGCTTGCCGGTCACCAGCACCGGTTGCCCCGCGACGATCTGGCGGCTGAGTACGAGCGCGTGCATCTGCCCCAAGGCGAAACCGCCGGCGGAGTTCTCGGGTTTATCGTCCAAGATGCGGTGCTCCACGAAGGTGATTCCTTCCGGGGTGCGCTTCTGCTGGAACCACGACAAGCCGAAGCGGTGGGCGTCGAGCGAGGTCAGGACATCCGGCAAGCCGTCGCCATCCACGTCGGTCACGATCATCTGCGCCCCACCGTTGCGGCCGGCGGAAAACGCCATCGGGTGGAACTTCCACTGCACGTCGAGTGGCGCGGAGGCGGCGGGGTGTTCCCACCAGCCGGAGCGCTCGAGGATGTCGGGGATGCCGTCGCCATTGAGGTCGCCGACGCCGAGGCCGTGCGTGAAGCGTTGATACTTCTTGGGGTCGGCTGGCGAGATGGGGATGAATTTTGCTGGTTGGGTCGGGTCAAGTGGGTCGAGTTTCGCATACCCGACGGCCCCGCCAGACATGCAGACCAAGTACGGTCGCCCGTCCCCGTCGAGGTCGACCAGGTGCGGCGATTCGTTGTCGGTGCTCGCGAGGAAGAGGTGCCGTTTCCACGGCGCCGTCCCCGGCGCACCGGGGTTCTCGTACCAGTAGGTTTCTTTGCCCGGGAAGCCCACGGTGATCACGTCCGGCTTCCCGTCGCCGTTGAGGTCGGCGACGAGCTGCACGAAGGATTCGGAGTAGCCGAGCGCGTCGTAAGGCCGGCCCGGGTGGGCGGCGAACGTGTGGCGCACGCGGAAGTCGGGCCCGGCATACCAATGCGGGCCCGCGACCAGGTCGGGCCGGCCGTCGCCGTTCAGGTCGCCGACGGCGCAGCCCTCGCTGAAGAAATCGGTCGTGATTGTCCGCCGTTCGAAACGCGGCTCCGGGGCGGCCGCGAGGGCGAGGGCGCCGAGGCACGCCAAGGCGAGCAGGGTGGGGCGGGGCATGGACCGACCTTGGCGCGGCTCGGCCCCGCAGGCAAAAACAAAGCAGGCGAGACCGGAGCCTCGCCGGCGTGAGATCTTGGCCGGCCGGCTCAGTCGCCGTCCGTGATCGCGCCTTCGGAGGCGGACTTCACCTGCTTGGCGTATTTGGCCAGGACGCCCCGCTTCTCCTTGCAAGGCGCCGCCTGCCAGCCTTGGAGCCGGCGGGCGATCTCCGCGTCCGGCAGGTCGAGGACCAGTTCGTTCTTCACCGCGTCGATCCTGATTTGGTCGCCGTTTTGCACGATGGCGAGCGGACCGCCGACCGCGGCTTCGGGCGAGACGTGGCCAACGACAAAGCCATGGCTGCCGCCGGAGAAGCGCCCGTCGGTGATGAGCGCGACGGTCTTGCCCATGCCTTTGCCCATGACGGCGCTGGTGGGGCCGAGCATCTCGCGCATGCCGGGGCCGCCCTTGGGGCCTTCGTTCCGGATGACGATCACGTGGCCGTCCTTGACCTCGCCGTCGAGGATGCCGCGGAGCGAGGCCTCCTCGGACTCGTAAACGATGGCTTGGCCCGTGAAGGCGCTGCCTTCCTTGCCCGTGATCTTGGCGAGCGCGCCGTGCGGGGCGAGGTTGCCGCGGAGGACGCGGAGGTGGCTGTCGGCTTTGATGGGATTGCTCAGCGGGCGCACCACGTCCTGGTCGGCCGAGTAGGGACCGACGTTCGCGAGGTTCTCCGCGACGGTCTTGCCGGTGACGGTGAGGCAGTCCCCATGCAGCAGGCCCGCGTCCAGCAGCATCTTGAGCAGCGGCTGGAGGCCGCCGATGCGCACGAAGTGCGCCATGTTATATTTGCCGCTCGGCTTCAGGTCCGCCAGCACGGGGACTTTCCGGCCGACGCGCTCGAAGTCCTCGAGGGTGATCTTGATCCCCGCGGAATGGCCGATCGCGATGAGGTGCAGGACGGCGTTCGTCGAACCACCGAGGGCGATCACCGTGACGATCGCGTTCTCGATCGCCTGCTTGGTGATGATGTCCGACGGCCGGATGTTCTGCTTGAGCAGCGCGAGCACGGCCTGGCCGGCGCGTTCGCAGTCCACCAGCTTGTCCTTGGAGTTCGCCAGCTGCGCGGAGCTGTCGGGCAGGCTCAGGCCCATCGCCTCGATGGCCGAGGCCATGGTGTTGGCCGTGTACATCCCGCCGCAGGAGCCTTCGCCCGGGATGGAGCACTTTTCGATCTCCTGCAGTTCGGCGTCATCGATCTGCTTGGCGGCATGCTGACCGACGGCCTCGAAGACCGTGACGATGTCGGCGGCCTTGCCTTTGTGCAGGCCGGGCACGATGGTGCCGCCGTAGACGAAGACGGAGGGACGGTTGAGGCGGGCCATCGCCATCACGCAGCCGGGCATGTTCTTGTCGCAGCCCCCGATCGTGACCAGGCCGTCGAAGCCCTCGGCCCCGGTCACCGCTTCGATGGAATCGGCGATGATCTCGCGCGAGACCAGCGAGTAGCGCATCCCCGGGGTGCCCATCGAGATGCCGTCGGAAACCGTGATCGTGCCGAAAATGACCGCTTTCCCGCCGGCGGCGTCGGCGCCCTTGGCGGCTTCGATGGCTAGGCGGTCGATGTGCATGTTGCACGGGGTGACCATCGACCAGGTCGAGGCCACGCCCACCACGGGTTTCCGGAAGTCGGCATCGGAGAAACCGACCGCGCGGAGCATGGCCCGGCTGGGGGCGCGGTCGGGTCCGTCGACGACGGTGGACGAATGTTGGCGGGTGTGGTCAGGGGTGCTCATGCGGGTGTGAAAAGTCTGCGGTTGTCAGGGAGGAAGCCCCCCCTAATAAGAGGGCAGGGTGCGGACACTGAGCCGCCCCCCTCCGGCCGACAATCCCCTTTTAAGTCCCTTCCTCCCGTGGAATTCAACCTTAAGAAAATCATCAAGGCGCTCCTCTTCTCGACCTCCGAAGCGGTGTCCATCAAGGACATCCAGAAGGTGGTCCAGCGCTACCATGCCCAAGCCGCCACCGTGCAGCAGGAGGAGCGACCCGAAGGCGCCCCCCCCGACGTCGCCGCGGCCCTCGCCGCCCCGGTGCAGGAGGTAATCCAGGATATCATCGACCAGGTCCCCACCTTGCTCACCGCCACGCAGATTCGCGAGGCCGTCGACGCGCTCGAAGGCGAGATGCGCGAGGCCAACGATGCCTGCCGTATCCTGCAGGGGCCGGAAGGATTCCGGCTCGTCATCTCGCCGGCCTACGCCGATTGGGTGCGTCTGCTCCGCGGCGAGCCTCGTCCGCAGCGCCTCAGTCCGGCGGCGCTCGAGACCCTTTCAATCATCGCCTATCGCCAGCCCGTCACGCGTTCCGAGATGGAGGCCATCCGCGGCGTCTCAGTCGACAGCGCCCTGACCCGTCTGCTCGAGCTCGAGCTCGTCGCCGTCACCGGCCGCGCCGACCTGCCCGGTCGCCCGATCCAATACGGCACCACCGACAAGTTCCTCGACTTCACGGGCCTGCGTTCGCTGGGCGAGCTCCCCGCTTCCGACGTCCTTTCGCCCGCCCAGATCTCCGAGTGGATCGCCCGTGCCACGACCCCGGTCAGCGTCGGCGACGCCGAGGTCGGCCTGCCGCTCGAGGACCAGTCCGCCGCCGCGGTCGCCACCGAGGAGCCGCCGCCCGCCCCCGACCAGCCCGCCGCCGAATGAGCCTCGACCAGCATCGCCGGGAGGTCGACCGCATCGACCGAGAGATCCTCAGGCTGCTCGCCGAGCGCCTGCAGGTCGCCCGCGCCATCGGGGAGGCCAAGCTGAAGGCCGGCGCCCCGGTCTACGCCCCGCAACGCGAGGAGCAGGTGCTGTGCGCTTTGACCGACGCCGCGCCTGGTCTGCCCGCCTCCGGCGTGCGCGCGATCTTCCGCGAGGTCATCTCCCTGTCGATCGGCGCGCAGATGGCCAAGCCGGTCGCCTACCTCGGGCCCGAGGGTTCTTTCACGCAGCAGGCGCAGCTCCGCGCCTTTGGCCTCAGCGTCCCCGCCTTGCCGCTGCGCTCCATCGGCGACGTGTTCGCCGCCGTCGAATCCGGGGAGGCGTCCTACGGCGTCGTGCCGGTCGAGAACTCCACCGAAGGCGTCGTCAGCCATTCGCTCGACCTCCTCGCCGAGTCCGACCTCAAGGTCGTCGCCCAGGTGACCCTCTCCGTCGAGCAGTGCCTCGTCGGCGCCGGCCCGCTCGACCAGGTGCGGAAGGTCCTGTCCAAGGACATCGCCCTCGCGCAATGCCGCGGCTGGCTCTCTCGCCACCTCCCGCAAGCCGCGCTCGTCGAGACCGACAGCACCGCGGCCGCCGTCGAGATCGTCGCCAAGGAGCCGGCGGGTCAGGCCGCCATCGCTTCCGCGGCCGCCGCCGAGTCCCGCGGGGTCGCGATTCTTGCCCGCGGCATTCAGGATCGGCGCGACAACGCCACGCGATTCTTCGTCATCGGCGCCGGCGCGAACGCGCCGGGCACCAAGGAGGAGGTCACCAGCGTGGTACTCGCCCTCAAGCACGAGCCTGGCGCACTGCAAGGGGCGCTGAGCGCGTTTTCCACCCGCGGTATCAACCTGATCCGGATTGAGTCCCGCCCGAGCCGCCGCCGGGCCTGGGAATATCAGTTCTTCATCGACTTCCCGGGCCATTGGGAGACGCCGGAGGTCCAGGCGGCCGTGGCCGAACTGAAGCAACGCTGCGAGGTCGTCAAATGGCTGGGCAGCTACCCGCAGACCGTCGGATGAGTCACCGCGCCCTCGGCGCCCTGTTGCTCGCGACGTTGGTCGTCGCGACGGCCGGCGGTGCGTGGGCTTGGTGGCGGGCTTGGTCCGCGCCACGGGTGGCCGTCGTCCTCCGCCCGACTTATTCCGTCGAAGGCATCTCGACCGGCACGCCGGTGCGCGTCAACGGCGTGGTCGTCGGTCAGGTCGAGTCCCTCGGCCTGCGTCCCGACGCCGAAGGCCGGCTGCGTCCCGAGGTCCGCCTGACCATCGACCCGTCCGATCTCGAGGACCGCGGCTTCGCCGACCGGTTGCGTCGCGACCAGCTCAGCGAGGAGGTCGCGCGCGGTTTGCGTGCGCGCCTCATCACCGTCAGCCCGGCCTCCGGCCTCCTGCAGGTCGAGTTGCTTTGGGAGGAGCCGGGTCCGCCGCCCGCCGGCCTCGCGTCCGACGAGATCCCGGCCGCCGGCGGCTCCAAGCAACGCGCGCTGGAACGCGTCGCCCGCGAACTGGGCCGGCTCGCCGGACGCGACCTCGCCCAGGTGGCGGCCGAACTCGAGGCCGACCTCGACGCTTACCTGCCGAAGTCCGACCCGGCCCGGGCGGCCCGGCTCTCTGCCGATTGGGTCGCTGGCAGCGCGGCCTTCGCGGAGGCGACCGACGACGCCCACCTCGGCGCGCAGGCTGCCCGGTTGATCGCCGCGGTCGCGCGGCTCCGCGAAGGCGCGGCGCAGGCGGAGACCGCCGTCGACGCGGAGACGCTGGCCCGCCTGCAGGTGCGGCTGGCCGACGCCCGCGAGGCGATGCGCGCTTTCGGCGCGTCCTTGGAGGGCTCGGGCCGTTCCCTGGAATCGGCGCAGGCGGAGGCCGCGACCGTGCTGCGGGATCTTTCCGAGGGGGCCCGCACCTGGACGCGCAAGGCCCGGGGCCTGACGACCGAGCCCCTGCCGCCGGCGCGGTAAAGAGGCTTGCGGGGGTCCCTGCGAACGGGGATAGGTGAGGTCCTTTACCCGCCATGGCCGACCCGACCGACAAGATGGAATCCATCATCAACCTGTGCAAACGGCGCGGGTTCGTCTTCCCGTCCTCCGACATCTACGGCGGCTTCAACGGCTTCTTCGACTACGGCCCCCTCGGCGTCGAGCTGAAGAACAACATCAAGCAGGCCTGGTGGCAGGACTTCGTCCACCGCCGGGACGACATCGTCGGCCTGGATTCCTCCATCATCCACCACCCGACCACCTGGAAGGCCTCGGGTCACATCGACAATTTCACGGATCCCCTCGTCGACTGCAAGGAGTCCAAGATGCGCTACCGGGCCGACCAGCTCTTCTTCGCCCCCGTCCGCGTGGCCGGCGAGACGATCGGCTACGTGTCCGTGCTCGAGGACGAGTCCATGCAGGCCAAGGCCGAGGAACTCGCCAACGAGCTCAAGCGCAAGCTCGCCAAGCAGGGCGCCCTCGAGCCGCTCGCGCTCAAGGACTACACCGAGGCCCAGCCCGAGGAGCACGCCCTCATCCCGTCGCCCGCCACCGGCAAGCCCGGCTCGCTCACGCCGCCCCGCTCGTTCAACATGATGTTCCAGACGTACGTCGGGGCCATGCAGGACGCCTCGGCGACCGCCTACCTCCGCCCCGAGACCGCGCAGGGCATCTTCATCAACTTCAAGAACGTCGTGGACACCGGCCGCGTGAAGCTGCCCTTCGGCATCGCCCAGGTCGGCAAGGCCTTCCGCAATGAGATCAACCCGCGCAACTTCATCTTCCGCTCCCGCGAGTTCGAGCAGATGGAGATCGAGTATTTCATCGCCCCGTCGGCCGACTGGGCCGTCGCGCACAAGGACTGGATCGAGGGCTGCCTCGCCTGGTTCGAGTCGATCGGCATCCCGCGCGCCAAGCTCTCCCTCTACCCGCACCCGACCGAGAAGCTGGCCCACTACTCGAAGGGCACGACGGACATCATGTTCGAGTTCCCCTTCGGCGTGCAGGAACTGCAGGGTGTCGCCGCCCGCGGCGACTTCGATCTCACCCAGCACAGCGAGGTCTCCGGCACGCAACTCGACTGGTTCGACGAGGCCGCCAAGGCCCGCTTCATCCCGCACGTCATCGAGCCGTCCGTCGGCGTCGACCGCGTTTTCCTGGCCCTGCTCACGACCGCGTACCATGAGGACGAGGTCGAGGGCGAGAAGCGCGTCGTCCTCCGGCTGCCGGCCCGCGTCGCCCCCTTCAAGGCCGCGGTCTTCCCGCTGCTGAAGAACAAGCCGGCCCTCGTCGAGCGTGCCGAGGCCCTCTACCGTCGCCTGAAGAAGCGCTTCAACGTCTTCTACGATGAGTCCGGCAACATCGGCCGCCGCTACCGCCGTCAGGACGAGATCGGCACGCCGTTTGGCATCACCATCGACTTCGATACGATCGAGAAGGATGCCGGCGTCACGGTCCGCAACCGCGATACGCTGGAGCAGATCCGGATGACCGAGGACGAGGTGGTCCGCTTCCTCGACGAGCAGGTCAACGGGCGCTGACCGGCGCCGCCGCGAGCTCCTTGGCCAGCGCCGCCAGCTTCCGCCGGCCCGTGAGGGAGGCGGCGATGGCGAGGTTGGCCAGGCCTTGCGGCAGGTGCGCCAGGAAGTCCGGGCGACCCTGCTTGCGGCCGAGGAAGCCGTAGGCGCCGCAGGCCTGCAGCAGCCGCTGCGTCGCGGCGACGTGGAAGAGGTGCGTGAACTCGTCGGCCGAGCCCTTCCACTCGGAGACCTCGCGCGCGTGGTCCTCAATCTCGATGCGCCACAGGTCCATGTCGGGGCGTTTCAGGTAGGGGTCGAACGCCAGCGAGGCGAAGTCGTAGAAGGCGCAGCCTTGGCGCAGGCCCTGGAAGTCGATCAGCCAGGCCTCGTCGTCGCGCACGAGGATGTTCTGGCTCTGGAAATCGCGGTGGATGGTCACGACCGGGCGGCCGGCCAGCTCCTTCGCGAGCGTCTCCATCTCGTTGATCGCGCCGCGGTCGAAGCGGCGTCCTTCGACCACATTCTCGCGGAAGTAGTCGCGTTCCCACTGGTAGAGCTTGGGGCCGAAGGCCTCCATCAGCGGCAGGCCTTCCGTCGCGGCCGGGCCTTCGCGGTGCAGGCGCGCGACCTGCTCGAGGGCGGAGGCGAAGGCGGGCCAGGGGAAGGCGGGTTGCTGGGCCAGCGACCAGAGGTCGGTGGAGCCGAGGTCCTCGAGCAGCAGGACGCCCTGCGGGTCGTCCTCGCCGAGGACGAGCGGCACGTTCAGCTCGGCCTTGTCGCGCAAGGCGCGGGCCAGCGGGCCGTACAGGCGATTCTCGGGGCGGCTGTCGTCGTAGACGCAGAGCACGGCCGTGTGTCCGGAGAGGTTGGCCACGCGCTGGAAGCGCCGACCCGAGCCGCCCTTGAGCACCGCCTCGTTTACGACGGGCAGGTAGCCGACCAGCCCGGCGGCCTCCTCGACGGAGAGCCGGCCGCGGATCGGCCGTGCGAGCTCGGCGCGCAGCTTCTCAAATTCCTCGAGCGTACCGAGGTCAAGCCAGAGTTTGGAGCTGTCCAGGTAACCTTGGACGCTGCCTAGGCGTTCGCCGACCCGGCGCAGGAAATGCTCGACCAAGGATTCGATCTCCTTCGGGACGCCGAGCGCGAAGGCGCGGGTGACGACGCAGATGCCGGCGTACTGGTAGGTCGGGTCGGTCGCGCCCCGGCGGTCTCGCAGGTCGGTGACTTCGCCCTCGTCGGTGATGCGGACGTTCTTCAACGGGCCTTGCTCGCGGACGACCAAGGTGGCCTCGGCGCCGTTCGCCCGGTGGTGTTCGACCGCGGCGGCGAGGTCGACGCCGGAGAGGATGTCGCCGTTCCAGACGATGAGGTCGCGGTCCTCGTCGGTGAGCAGCTCGGCCACGTTCGCCAGACCGCCGCCGGTGTCCAGGAGGACGGGCTCGTGCACGAGGCGCACCTCGGCGTCGAGGAACTTGCCCGCGGGGAAGGCCTGGGTCCAGACCTCGGGGCAATGGTGCGTGTTGATCAGGAACCGGCGGGTGCCGGCCTGGTGCAGGGCGCGCATCGCGCGGAACACGAGCGGCTCGTCGCCCAGGCGCAGCAGCGGCTTCGGGCAGTGCTCGGTGAGCGGTCGCAGGCGGGTGCCGAGGCCGGCTCCGAGGATGAAGGCGGTGCGGGGAAAGTCAGTCATGGGAAGGGGAGGCGCAGGCGGGGCAGACCCCGTAGACTTCGAGCACGTGCGTGAGGTCGCCGTAGCCCTTGGCGCGGGCCGCGGCCTCGACCGCGCCGGTATCGCAACCGGGGAGGCGGTCGATCCGGCCGCAGCGGCGGCAGATCACGTGGTGGTGGTGATGCCCGGCGGCGGGCAGGGCGTAGAGGGAACGACCGCGTTCGAGGGGGTGGCGCTGGACGATGCCCGCCTCCTCGAGGGCCCCGAGGCTGCGGTAGACGGTCACGAGGTCGAGCGTGCCATCGCCGGCGAGGGTGTGGATCTCCTCGGCGCTCAGGGGGCGGCGGGCTTCGTCCAGCACGCGCAGCAGGGCCTGGCGGGGGGCGGTGACGCGCAGGGCCTTGTCCTTCATGCGGCGCAGGGCGACGTCCACGCGGCCGGGGGCGCCTTGTCCGCAGCAGCCCTCGTCGTGGCGGTGTCCATGAGGCATGGGCCTAGGTTTGGCCGCCTTTATGACGTGGCAACACCGAATGGCCACTTGCCACCGTCTCGGCTCTCCTTTCGATGGTCGGGTCCATGTCCGCCGTCCCGGTCCAGCCCGCCGCCGCCCCGACCGAGCTCTGCCCGGTCGCGTTCCAGGATTTCCACTCGCCCGAGCCCTTCCCTTTGGAACTGGGCGGGGTGCTGCCTGAGCTGACCCTGCGCTACGAGACGTACGGCACCTTGCTGCCGGACAAGTCCAACGCGATCCTCGTGCCCCACGCGCTGAGCGGCGACCACCACGTGGCGGGCCGCTACCGGCCGGACGACGTCAAGCCGGGCTGGTGGGATGTGTTCGTCGGGCCCGGCAAGGCCATCGACACGGATCGCTTCTTCGTCATCGGCGTGAACTGCATCGGCGGTTGCAAGGGTTCCACCGGCCCCCTGTCCGTCGACCCGCGGACCGGCTGCCGCTTCGGGGGGTTTTTCCCTGAGATCACGCTGGGGGATATCGTTCGCGCCCAGCGCATGGTCGTCCGCCACCTCGGCATCGCCAAGCTCCACGCGGTCGTCGGCGGTTCCATGGGCGGGATGCAGGCTTTGCTGTGGTGCGCGGACTACCCGCGGGAGGTCGGCCGCATCGCCGTCCTGGCCGCCGGTCTCAGCCAGTCGCCCATGGCCATCGCGCTCAACGCCGTCTCCCGCGCGTGCGTCGAGAAGGACCCGTATTTCCGCGGTGGCCACTACGAGCCCGGCGAAGGCCCCGCCACGGGCCTCGCGGTCGGCCGTATGCTCGCGCACATTAGCTACCTTTCCTCGGCGGCCTTCGACCAGAAGTTCGGGCGCGCGAAGGTCCCCGGCGCCCAGCCCGGCGATCCCGTCCACTGGCAGGTCGAGAGCTACCTGGACCACCAGGGCGAGGCCTTCGTCAAACGCTTCGACGCCAACAGCTGGCTCCGGATCACGCGCGCCGTCGACCGTTTCGACATGACGGCCCGCGCCGCCGCCGGCTCGCTCTTCCAAGGGGACGGCCCGGATGTCCTCGCTATCGGTTTCTCCAGCGACTGGCTCTACCCGACCAGCGAGCTGCGCATGCTCCTCGCCGCGGCCACCGCGGTGGGCGTCAACGCGGCCTACCACGAGGTCATCACCGACGCCGGGCACGACGGCTTCCTGCTGCCGGACACGGGCCTGAGCGTGCGCCTGCACGCCTTTCTGGGCTGATCAGAGCAGCGGCTCGACGATCCGGGACAGGCGTTCGCCGAGCCGGCCCTGCCAGGTCCGACTGCGCCGGTAGAGGTCCTCGGAGTAGCGGGCGCACTCGGGCTCGAGCCCGGCGACATAGTCCTCGATCGCGCGCACGGTCGCGGGTTCCCGCAGGACCGCGCCGACCTCGTAGTTGAGGAAGAGCGAGCGCATGTCGAGGTTGGCCGAGCCGATGACGGCGGTGGCGCCGTCCACCACGACGAGCTTGGCGTGCAGCACGTCGGGCTTGAAGAAGAGGATCTCGGCGCCGGCCTCGTGCAGCGTGCGCAGGTACCAGCGGCGCGCGAAGTCCAGCAGCCGGTGGTCGGAGCGGCGCGGGATCACGAGCCGGACCCGGCGGCCGCGCCGGGCGGCCGCGCCGAGCAGCGCGAATAGGTGGCGGTCGGGGACGAAGTAGGGCGTCACGATGGTGATCGAGGTCGCCGCGGTCTCGAAGAGGCGGGCGTAGGCTTCCCAGAGGGGGTCGCCCTCCGCGTCCGGCCCGGTCGCGATGACCTCGATGCTCGCCGGCCCGGCGGCCACCTGCCGTTCCCGCAGCTGGTCGGCGTAGCGCCGCGGGGGTTCGTCGGTGGCCTGACACCAGTCGGCGATGAAGATCCGCTCGAGCGCTCCGGCGACCGGTCCTTCCAGTCGGAACGAGCAGTCGCGGAAGCGTCGGTTCGAGGGGCGTCGGCCCATGTAGCCTAGCCCGAGGTTCTGCCCGCCGATGATCGCCACCCGGCCGTCGAACACGGCGAGTTTGCGGTGGTTGCGCCAGTTCGCGGAGCCCTTGCCCTGCAGGGGTAGGGCGGGGTTGAAGCGCGCGACGCGCCCGCCGGCGCGGAGCAGCGGGCGGCAGAGCACGAGCGGGGTGCCCCAACTGCCGACCGCGTCGACCAGCAGGCGCACTTCCACGCCTTCGCGCGCCCGGCGCGCGAGTAGGGTGACGATCTCGCGGCCGACCTCGTCCGGACTCAGGATGTACGTCGCGATGTGAATCCGGCGGCGCGCGGCTAAGATCTCATCGCGCAGCGACTCGAGCGTGTCGCGCCCATGCCGGTCGCCCAGCAGGCGCACGGCGTTGCCGCGGCTTTCGGCCGGCTCGGCCAGACTCCACGCCACCCGGTTGACCTCCCGCTTGGCCTCGGCCAGGGCGGTGTGCTTGCGGCCGCCGAAGAGCAGCAGGGCCAGCGCCGAGCCCTTGGGCGCGAACCACGCCAGCGGGCCCCACAGTAGGAGGTAGAGCGGGGAGATGCGGGCCGAGCCGACGCGGAAGAGCACGTAGAGGCCGCAGACCACGTCGACCGCCAGGACCGCCTTGGCCGAGAGCCAGCCGGCCGACTCGCCGACGAGCACGGCGGCGGTGGCGCCGAGCGCGAGGCCCGTGCGCAGCGCCAGGCGACCGTATCCGCGGAAGGCTGACATCCTTGCACGCTAGCCGCTCCCCGGCCCATGGGCACAAAAAAAGACCCCGGTCGCCCGGGGTCTTCGGTCCGCTGGAGGGAGGGCTTAGTTGCCCGCCTTGTCCAGGAGGTCGCCGAGGCTGTTGAAGTCGCCGCTGCCCGAGGAGGACGAGGACGAACCGCCGGCCGAGGGCGCCGGGGCGCCGCCGGTGGACGGGCCCTTGATGCGCTCGTAGCTGGAGATTTCGGCCGCCAGGCGTTCGGCGTCGTAGCTCGCGGCCTTGATCGAGAGGCCGATGCGACGGTCCTCCTTGTCGATCTTGATGACGCGGGCGGTGACGTCCTGACCGACCTTGACGACGTCCTTGACGTTCTCGACGCGCTGTTCGGCGAGCTGGGAGACGTGCACGAGGCCGTCGATCTCGTCGGAGAGCTCGATGAAGGCGCCGAAGTTCGCGATCTTGGA